>JAKSME010000036.1 GCA_024400785.1 Bacteroidales bacterium | reverse complement strand
TCACTTTATAAAGAATTTTTGGAATATTATGCCATTCATAAAATGGATAAAACGGTGCCTTATTCTGGCATTGTTGAATTGTTGGAAGGATTGCAAAATAAAGGAATTAAAGTTGCTGTTGCATCCAATAAAGCGCATGAGGCCATGGCTCCGCTTATGGAGAGATATTTTCCAACCATCAGATTTATAGCAGCTTTGGGAAATAAACCTGGGGCAGCGCCTAAGCCAGATCCTGGCATAGTGTTTGAAATTATGCAGATGGCTGGCGAGAGTGCCGGAACCACCGTTTATGTGGGAGACAGTTGTGTGGATATGGAGACCGGTGCCAATGCGGGTCTGAAAAAAATTGGCGTATTGTGGGGTTTTCGCACAAAAGAAGAACTCGTCAATGCCGGTGCGGATGCGCTCCTTGAAAAGCCGGAATTGACGAGTTTTCTTGATATTCTAACTGCACTTACGTGCTAATTATCTTCTCTTGCGGGTGCTTAATGCGGCCATAAGGTTTTTGGCTTTTCCGCTGTTCACCATCTTCATCATTTTACGAGTGTCGTAGAACTGTTTCACCAGACGGTTAACTTCTTCGATGCTTGTGCCGCTACCGTTGGCGATACGTTTTTTGCGGCTGCCGTTGATGATGTCGGGGTTGCTGCGTTCTGCGGGAGTCATGGAGAGGATGATGGCTTCAACGCCTTTGAAAGCGCTGTCGTCGATGTCGAGGTCGCGGACGGCCTTTCCCATGCCGGGGATCATGCCCATGAGTTCCTTCACGTTGCCCATCTTCTTGATTTGTTGAATCTGGTTGAGGAAGTCATTGAAGTCGAACTGGTTTTTGGCGAGTTTTTTCTGCAATTTGGCGGCTTCTTCCTCATCGAATTGAGCTTGAGCGGTTTCAACGAAGGAGCGGATGTCGCCCATGCCGAGGATGCGTTCTGCCATACGGTCGGGATGGAAAACGTCGAGGGCTTCCATCTTTTCGCCGGTACCGATGAACTTAATAGGCTTATTTACAACGGCTTTGATAGTTAAAGCGGCACCTCCGCGGGTATCGCCGTCCATCTTGGTGAGGATGACGCCGTCGAAGTTGAGTTTGTCGTTGAAGGCCTTGGCGGTGTTGACAGCGTCTTGGCCGGTCATGGCATCAACGACGAAGAGGATTTCGTGAGGGCGGACTGCATCTTTGATGTTGCCGATTTCGTCCATCATTTCTTCGTCAACGGCGAGACGGCCGGCGGTATCGACGATGACGACGTCGTAGCCGTAGTTTTTCGCGTGGGCGACGGCGTTCTTTGCGATTTCCACCGGTTTTTTGGAGTCGGGTTCGGTATAAACGGGTATGCCGAGTTGTTCGCCTAAAACTTTCAACTGGTCGATAGCGGCCGGGCGGTAGACGTCGCCGGCGACCAGCAGCGGTTTGCGGTGACGTTTGTTTTTCAGCATGTTGGCCAATTTTGCGGCGTGGGTCGTCTTACCGGAACCTTGCAAACCGGCCATCAAAATCACCGCCGGATTGGCATTGATATTGATGTCTTCGGCGGTGGTGCCCATCAACGAAATTAATTCGTCGTAGGTAATCTTTACCATCATCTGGCTGGGAGAAACTGCTTTCAAAACATTCTGTCCCAGCGCTTTGGCTTTAACATTATCGGTAAATTCCTTCGCAATCTTGTAACTAACATCGGCATCCAAAAGGGCTTTACGCACCTCTTTCATGGTTTCTGCCACATTGATGTCGGTAATTTTTCCTTGTCCTTTGAGGACTTTAAACGCCCGTTCTAATCGGTCACTTAAGCTATCAAACATAGTTGTTGTGTGTTATTTTCTAATGTTAAAATTGAGGTCGCAAAGATACGATTTTATTGGGAAAGAGTGCTATTTGGCTGCCTCTTTCAAAAATGCGGTCACTTTTTCCATGGCAAAATGGTACGATGATTTCAGTGCGCCGACGGAAGTGCCCAATGCTTTAGACATTTCTTCATACGGCATTTCGTCATAGTAACGAAGTGTGAAAACCAGTCGTTGTTTGTCGGGAAGTCGGATGATGGCTTGTTGTAGGAGTTGTTCAATTTTGTCGGGGGAGAAATATTTTTCTTCGGCCGCCACATTGAGCAGATGGTCGGTATATTTATCGTCGGAGAGGTTGAAAGTCTTTTTCTTTTTTTCAATAAAGGAAAGAGATTCGTTGATGCTGATTCTTGTAATCCAGGTTTTGATAGTGGATTCTCCCCTGAAATTTTCGAGATAGCGCCAGACTTTAAGGAATACGTTTTGGGTGACGTCGTTGGCGTCATCGTGGGAATAAAGGTAGTGGCGGACAGTATAATAAACTGTCTGCTGATACTTCAGCATCAGTTCTTTAAAGGCCTTTTCCTTGGTTTTTTCTTCCTTAAAAAGGGCTAAAATCTGTTCGTCTTCCATCATCAATTATTTTCCTGCCATTACTTTTTTGGCGGCTTCGACGATGTGTGGGGTGTCGAGGCCATATTTTTTCATCAGTTCATCGGGCTTGCCGCTTTCGCCGAATTGGTCGTTGACGGCCACCATTTCGACTGGGGTGGGCAAGTTTCGTGCCAAAACTTGGCAGACGCTGTCACCCAAGCCGCCGTTCATCATGTGTTCTTCGGCAGTGACAACGCAGCGGGTTTTTGCGGCACTACGGAGGATGGCTTCTTCGTCTAATGGTTTAATAGTGTGAATATCAATAACTTCTGCGGAAATTCCCTGTTGTGAAAGTTCGTAAGCGGCTTCAAGGGCATGCCAAACGAGGTGGCCGGTGGCGATGATGGTAACATCGGTGCCTTCGTTCATTACAATGGCTTTGCCGATTTCAAAGGGTTGGTCGGCGGGGGTGAAGTTGGGGACGGCGGGACGGCCGAAACGGAGGTAAACGGGGCCGATGTAGTTGGCTGCAGCGATGGTTGCCTGCTTGGTTTGGTTGTAGTCGCAGGGGTTGATAACCACCATGTTGGGAAGCATTTTCATCAGGCCGAGGTCTTCCATCATTTGGTGGGTGGCGCCATCTTCACCGACGGTGATGCCGGCGTGAGAGGCGGCGATTTTGACATTCAAGTTGGAGTATGCGGCAGTCATACGGATTTGGTCGTACACGCGGCCGGAGATGAAACCGGCGAATGCTCCGGCGAACGGGATTTTCCAGCTCAGTGCCAAACCGGCGGAAATGCCCACCATGTTGGCTTCTGCAATACCGGTCTGGATGAATCTTTCCGGAAATTCTTTGATGAAATCACCCATCTTCAAACTGCCGATGACGTCGGCGCAGAGGGCAAAGACGTTGGAATTTTGGCGGCCGGCTTCTACTAAACCCGCGCCGAAACCTGAACGGGTGTCCTTAAAATCGTTACAAACTACAGGTTGCATACTTTTATTTTTTTTGAGGGTGCAAAAATACGGCATTTTTGTCTTTTATTATCATATATTTTTATATTTTTGCCGTTGTTTTATCGGATATAACCAATTCCTTTTTTATATGAAAAAATTTGCAGTGATTTTGAACGGCTGCGGTCACCTCGACGGCTCTGAAATCCATGAGGCGGTGATGACCTTGTTGGCTATCGACAGAAACGAATGTTCTTACACGGTTTTCGCTCCCGACGCGCCGCAATATCATGTGATGAACCATCTCACTCGCCAGCCGATGGAGGGCAGCCGCAACATGATGGTGGAGGCGGCCCGTATTGCCCGCGGTGATGTTCACGAACTTTCAACGTACAATCCTGCCGACTTCGACGCGCTCATGCTCCCCGGCGGTTTCGGCGTGGCCAAAAACCTCTTCACTTACGCCTTCGACGGACCCAATGCCAAAGTTATGGATGCGGTTCGAAAGGCCATTGTAGACACGCACGCTGCCGGCAAACCCATCGGCGCGCTCTGCATTTCTCCCGTTTTGGTGGCCAAGGTCCTCGGTGATGTCACCGTTACGGTGGGTACCGACGCTGCCACCTCCCAAGATGTGGAGGCCATGGGCGCTGCCACTGTCAATACGCAGATTACGGAAGTGATTTCCGATAAGAAGAACATGATTTTTTCCACTCCGTGTTACATGCTTCCCGCCAGCATCAGCGACATTGCGGAAAGTGCTGAGAATCTGGTGGAAACGATGCTGGAGTACATGTAGTTCGGGCGTACCATGTTGAAAAATTTTCTGTGGGTAGGATTGGGCGGCGCCGTCGGTAGCATGTTGCGCTATGCCGTAACGCTGTTGGCCGCCGCACTGCAGATCTCCTCCAATTGGGCCACCGTCACCGTCAACATCGTGGGCTCCTTCCTCATCGGACTCCTGATGTCGGTGTGCGGGCAGAGCACGTTGTTATTGCTGCTAACTGTCGGATTGTGCGGCGGTTTCACCACTTTTTCCACCTTTTCCTCCCAGTCGCTGGCGCTGTTTCAAAACGGGCAGCCCATGCTCGCATTGGCGTACATCTTCGGCACATTGGTCTTCTGCTTGTTGGCCGTGTGGCTGGGCGTGATGTTGGGGAACGGTGTGAAAGCGTGAGGCAGATTGTTCTTCTGTCATTAAAATACACTTGCGTAATCGCACTCACAAACGATATGGAATTCACAAATAGAGTGCAATCAAGCTGACCGAACTGCTAAAATGCGGTTCGGGTGTCCAATCATTTTTCTTATTTTTATTCTATTTTATATTGATTTTTTCAATTGAAGTATTGAAAATATTCAGTATTGATTTTCTTTTTTCCTTTTTTTATAGGAGTTCATGTTTCCCTATCTTTCTTTTAAATGTTTGATATTATCAATAAACAATATGATAAATTAGATGGTTTCAATATTAAAAATCCTTGTTTATTTGCAGCGGATTTTTTGGAAATGAAACGAAAACCAAACTTATTTTATTAACCCTAAATATTTTGCATTATGTACGACGGATTTTTATTTCATGGATTGTCATGGGAGACACTGTTGATGTGGTGTGTGGTTACCCTTGGATTAATTGTATTGAATGAGTTGACACGGCGCTTCAGTTCGGTGGCGCTGGTGATGTTCTTGTTTTTGCCGCTTTTGCTGCCGTTTGTTTTGTGGTATCCGCACACGGCCACACCGGGAACGGGTGCCAGCACGGGCACCTGGTTTCACTGGGTGAAGGTTTATTCAGCGCTTGCGGGATGCCTCGGTTTTATGTTCATCCGATATTATGGTGAAAAGAAGTCTGCGGTTTCATACAAGAAGAAGGCAGGCAGCCCCGCCATTCCGAAGCTTCTCCTCTTGTTTCCGCCTTTCATTCTGTCGGTCAACATTTTGGAGGCCTGTATTCGTGATTTCCAGGTTTATGGGATGCATGCCACGGGGCAAATCATCGATGGTGTCACGATGATTTCCGGTCCGTGGAACATCATGAACGGGGTTGCGGGGATTTTGAACATTCTGGCTATTTCGGGCTGGATGGGCATTACCATTTCCAAAGACAAAAGTCGCGACATGTTGTGGCCCGACATGATGTGGTTTTGGATTATCGCGTACGACTTATGGAACTTCGCGTACGTGTACAATTGCGTGTCCGACCACGCATTTTACGCAGGCGCGGCGTTGTTGGTTTCCTGCACGATTCCGGCGTTTTTCATCAAGAAAGGCGCGTGGTTGCAGCACCGTGCGCACACGTTGGCCCTCTGGATGATGTTCACGATGAGCGTGCCGATGTTTGTGGACAGTCCGCGCTTTGGTGTGCCGGCCTCGCACGATCCGAGAGCGCTGTTCGTTGTCAGCTTTGTCGCGCTGGCGGTCAACATCGCGGTATTCGTTTACCATCTGTCCACCATCATCAAGCGCAGAAGAAATCCGTTGGTAGAGACTGTGTATCCGGAAGATTTGCGTTAACTGACTTATAAACAGTAAATTAGATAATAAAACGAATCAATAATTCAAGTTTCGCAAGTTAACAAAATAATTATAACGGACTTAAGACTTGAGACTTGGGACTTGGGACTTGGGACGAGAACTGACGAATGAGTGAGTGCAAAGCCAAACTTGTTTGAACTTTGCCGAGCGAAGAGGAAGAAAAGAAGCATAGCTTCTTAAAAACGAGAATGGATTTTCCATCATATTTCCAATTCCGACTTGAAAAATCAAAAGTCAAAAGTCGCAAGTCTCCATTGCAGCAAGAAAAAAACGGCCTGCGAAAGTTGAGACAATAATAACGAACAAATCCCCCAACAAAATGTTATTAACCCTTTTTATTCTGATTCTGGCGGTGTTAGGAGTTGATCTCCTGACGCTGCCATTTTTGAAGAAAATCACCGCCAAAGTGAAGCCGACGTTCAGGTCTGTCTTGGCCAAGGACACGGTGGCGGGATATTTTTTGTTGATTTGCGCGGTGGTTTCGCTGCTGATTGCCAATACGCACTGGGGTGCTGGCTACCTCAAAGTGTGGAGTCATTCCATTGGCGGGCATCCTTTTTCGCACTGGATAGACGATGGATTGATGGCGATTTTCTTTCTCTTGGTGGGCTTGGAGCTGAAGAGAGAGCTGCTGTATGGCGAATTGCGGTCGAGGGAGCGAGCCATTCTGCCCGTTGTTGCCGCTTTGGGCGGGATGCTGCTTCCGGCGGCGATATACCTTTCCCTCACTTGGGGCGAGTCGGTGCGGGCGGGCTTCGGCATTCCGATGGCCACCGACATCGCGTTCGTTTTGGCCATTCTGGCCGTTTTAGGTTCTCGCATACCCAAATCGCTGAAGGTGTTTCTCACCGCTTTGGCGGTCATCGACGACTTGGGCGCGGTGATTGTGATTGCGGTGTTTTACACCTCTCAGTTCAGTTTCCCGTATTTGATGCTGGCATTTTTGCTCTTGGCGTTGATATACATTGTCGGGCAATCGGGGTACGCTGTTTCCCGGGCGAGGGCGAATTTAGTGATTGTATTCTCGCTGCTCGCGGGTGTGGGCGTTTGGCTGCTAATGATGCGTTCGGGGGTGCATGCCAGCATTGCCGGGGTGTTGGTGGCACTCGCCATTCCTTCCTATTTCGGAGCGGAAGATGCCCCCGCGGCCCGCTTGGAGCGTGGGCTTCACGGACCCGTTTATTTCTTCATTCTGCCATTGTTTGTCCTTTCCAACATGGCGATTCCGCTGAACAATGTATGGCCGGCTGCGGAATCGTTGTGGGCGAGTGCCGGGCAGTTTTTTTCGCTGCCGCACGTATTGGGCATCGTCATCGGCTTGCTGGTGGGCAAGCCTCTGGGCATCATTTCAGGAGTGTTGTTAGTGGTGTTGCTGCGTTGGGGAAAGCTGCCCGACGGCCTGACGGTGAAGCATATTGTGGGCGGAGGCTTTCTGGGTGGCATCGGTTTCACGATGGCGATTTTCATCAGCGCGCTCTCGTTTTCCGACGGCGCGCTGATTGACACGGCCAAGTTGGCGGTGGTGGCAGCTTCTGTGCTCTCGGCTGCGGTGGGAACGGTGGTGCTGAGGGTGGGAAGCAATCCCAAATCGCTCCGACCCGCTGACGTGTGATTGATTGTTCGTTGGGAATAAAACAGAAATATCCCTTATCGTCTTGCTGGTTTATGGCTTGACAACTTTTAGGACCTTCGGGGAATGGGTGAATGGTGGAAAGGTGGAAGTATGAGGAACATAATTAATTCCTTAACCTATTCAACCCATCATTCATTTACAAGATTAAAGGGGATAATTCTGAAAATATTTATTCAAAATTCAGGGAAAATCGTATTTTTGTCCATTATAAAATCCGAAAAACATTTTATCCGGTTATGCTTTCACATCTTCTCAAAAAGTTGTTTCTGATTTTCTGTGTCGGGCTCGCTTCGAGCGTCTCCGCACAGGAAAATATGACTTTTATCGAAAATTCCATTGCTGAATATTATGCCGCGCAGAAATCCTATTCGCGATTTCGAAACAGTGATTATCAGCACAAATATCTTACGGATACAAACATCTATTTGACTTTTAAAGCGATAAATACGGGATATTTTCTAAAAAACGTGCAGAATTTCCAACAGATTCCGCACTATGTAATTGACTTCTCTTTTGGGAAAATGGTCTGTTTGCACAACGAAAGCGACACGACATACGGACGTTGGCGCAAATGTCGGATTCCCAGAATCACCAATGACCGCGGCGTTAACGTGTTGGTGGTTCATCCTACCTACTATGAAGGTGACACGTTGGTCGTTTCCATTGGTCATCAGCGCCTTTGTAAGACGAAAGAAGCATTCCACGGTCATATTCGCACCGTCTGGAATTGGGAAATAGGAGAGGGGATGATTTTCAAATACTTGTATCTTCCAGAAAAACAGCGTTGGGAATGTGTTTCCAAAATTGAATGGGGCATATAGCGGATGGCCTTTTTAATTGAAAAAACAATCCTTCATTATTAGGCCAGACTGACAAAAAATGCGTATTTTTGCAACAATTTATTTTCAAATCAATGATGAAAAAGTTACTTTCGACAACTTTTGCAGCATTTTTCTGTTTCACAGCGTTGGCTCAAAGTGTAGCAACGCACACTTCCTTGACAGCTGGCAACAACAGTCAGGGTGTTGCGTACTCCATAGGTCAGTCTTTCAACCAGCATGCTCCCGGTACCTTTTCAGTACCGCTGGTAGCCGAAGGATTGTTGCAGGGTTACACGGTGGAAACGTATGACACGCTTCTGCTGTTAACCGACGAGATGGAGAGCTATACTCCAGGGAATAACCTACTGCGCCAAAATACGGCCGAGGGCTACGACGAGAACCTGAACCGATAGGTGTACGAGCTAAGCTGCCCTCTCGATTTCGACACCACGATGGCAGTTTCGGGAGTGCCGACCTGCTCTGTCAACTTGTCGGGTCTCTACGCCGTCACTGTCGCCCCGAACGATTCGAAAGTGGTACTGACGGTGCTGCCGGCCAATCCGTACAACTATCCCGTTGGCGTTACCAGTGTGGCCAATTGGACGGCTACGGTGGGCAGTCAAACGAAGGAGTGCCACCAGAATGTGGTGGTGCACAGCTACAACTGCGTTGAAAATCATCCTTCGGTGAACGATATTGATGGTCATTCGTATCCGGTAGTGAATCTTGGAAACTACTGCTGGACAGGTCGCAATATGCGTACGCAGCATTACGCCGACGGCACTTCGGTTCCCAATGTGATGACTTTTCCCGCTTCGTATGCGCCCGAGGTGGATGATATAGAGGAAACTTTCGGGCATCTTTACACATGGGATGCCGCCACACAATACAATGTATCCGGAACGCAGATGCAGGGAGTCTGTCCTAACGGCTGGCACGTACCGACCGATGGGGAGACGGAGTACCTGTTGTCGATGTTCGGAGCTGCTGAGCTGATGTCCAACGATGACCAAATACACTGGCTCCCGACCGACGGAACCGACGGCTATGGATTCTCATTTTTGCCGGTGGGATGTTATAATGCCGTCAGCGGCCTCTTCGAAGGTTTGTATGTAGGCTCCTTTTTCTGGACAAGCGAAACGGAAGACAGCATTATTTCGCATGCGTGCGAGTTCGGTGATGCGTGCGGCACCTTTGAAGATGTGACACGGACATGATTCGCGATTATGAAGGCTACAAGTATCACACCGTGAAAATCGGTAATCAGTGCTGGATGAAGGAGAACTTGCGCGTCACTCATTATTCCGATGGCACTCCCATTCCGCACGGCACCACCTCTTCCGACCAGGTCGCCTATTGGTATTATCCTGATAATGATGCTGAAAATGTGGAAATGTACGGTTTGCTGTACAACTGGCGTGCGGTGGTGCGCGATGTTTGGGCCGCAAGCAATTTGTCGGGTGCAGTAAAAGGAATTTGTCCTGACGGGTGGCACGTGCCAAGCGTAGATGAATGGGATCAATTGATAGATTTTGTAGGCAATATCGACTCGTGCCGTTGTGATGAGCTTCCTTCAAATATTGCTAAGGCATTGGCTTCCACCGAGGGCTGGGAGTATGATTCTGGCGATGCCTGTGTTCCTGGTGTCGAGTCAGAACGGAATAACGCGACCGGCTTCAGTGCAACCCCCGCAGGTGGATATTTGAATGACAGTTACTCTGAATTAGGACGGCACGTATATTACTGGAGTTCTACCGTTGGCATCCATGCCGATGATGAAGACACCGCCCACAATTTATCCTTTGATTTTCGGCAAGAAGATGTCACGTTAAGTTTCTTTAACCAAAAGCTTGCTGCTTCCGTGCGCTGTGTACGCGACTAAAAAGGCCAACACGTACGAACCACATTAATTCTTCATCTTTCGTACGACATAGTGCATCTTCAAAAGCAATATGGGGGGGCGGTAAAACTTTTTTTGAAGACAAAAAGAAGGGCTGATTTTTGTTGTGAAGTCAGCCCTTTGTGTTATTTCGGTTGTTTTATTTTTTACCGGACAGCAATAAATTCCAAAAAATTGCCGCTTTCGTGGATTACACCGTAATCGATGAGAAACTGTATGCGTTCGCGCCGATGTTCCACCAATTCCATAGCGATGTCCATCGAATAGACGTGTGTCTTGCGGTCGCCGAACACGTCGCGCAACAGCTTTCTTTCCTTGCTCAAACAGTTGACAAGGTCTTCAAGGGTTCGGAATTGTGAGATGGAGTCCATAGGCGGCGGTTTTAGTGTGATTTGGTTTGCAAATGTTTATTTTTCAAAAGTTCAATCTTAGAAATTCTCGCTTTGGTTTTCGACTCTTGTAATGTGAAAATGATTTCAACTGCCACAGTGTTGTCGTATTTTTGAAGCAAAAAACGATTTCCGAATAATTTGAGGTCGCAAAGTTACGAAAAAAGAACGGGATGTTGGTCATCAACAAATTCCTCGCAAAATTCTTGCTTTTTGATTCGTTGAATCAAATAACTCACTGCCTTTGGAGCTTTTTCACGGAATTGTTTCAACTTTGAGGAAAATTCAATTTCCGACATTTCAGAATTAAAGGCGGTAATTAATTCACTTTCTTGGGGAGAGTCCAGTTTGAGGTTGTGTCGTTTCATCATCATTCGCATTGCGAGAATTCCCTTGTCATATTTTGGCCTTGCTTCAACAAGTTTACGCATCAGGTCAAGACTCGGATCTCCAATGTGTAATTCATTGAGTATAGCAATCATATAAAGCACTTTTGCGTCTGGCGTGCTCATATTAAACACGTCGCCCATTACAACATTAACCTCATCTGCCTCCGTGTATCGTTCTAACATTACGAGAGCGCGAGATTTTACAAAAAATGCTTCCTGACATTGATTCTCCTCTAACACAATATCTGAATATTTTAACGCCTGCTCGTATTGGCCGGCATAAAGACAGAGTAAAGCGTAAAGGAATTTGGATGTCCAACCTTCTTTCTTTACTAAATTCTCCGAAACTTTTTCAATGCAGCCCATAAGGTGGTCGTCGCAGATGAGCGTTTCTAAAAAACGCTTGGCTTGCTGCATAGCTTCTTGAATTTCGCCCTCTTCAGACTTCTTATGGGTAAGCAGAAGGTATTGTCTGGCCGCTTCATCGTAGTCGTGTCTTTGAAGCGCTTCATATACTGCCTTCCCGCTTTCGATTTCGCTATTGATGACTTTATCATCATTATAATCCCTTGCGTAAGCTATGATTTCGTTACTTGTGTGCGCATATTGTGAAATCACATTTTTTGACAGATACAAACCCTCAAGAGAACGAACTCGGCTCAAGGCCACATAAAGTTGTCCTGCGGCAAAAAGGCCTCGACTAAGGTCAAGCGACATCTTTTCAAATGTCATTCCCTGACTTTTGTGTATGGTGATTGCCCACGCCAATTTGAGAGGAAACTGTGTAAAAGTTCCCGTCACTTCTTTCTTTAATTTGCGTGCATCACGATTGTACTCATAGTTGACTGATTCCCACGAGCAACAAGGCACTGTATAAGTTTCACCATTGTTGAGCATAACTTGGATTTCATCTTTTGTGAGTTTTACAACTTTACCGAGTGTCCCGTTGGCCCACCGATGCTGGGCATCATTGCGAGCGAACATCACCTGAGCACCAACTTTCAATCGAAGATTGAGTTCCACAGGCAATCTCTTGTCGTCAAATTTACCCGTAATCAATCCCTCATAAACGAATTCTTCACCTTCAATTTCAGCTAATCGCTGTTGGTTGAGATTGTCAGCCGTCTTGTTATGTGAAGACAATGTAATAACCATTCCATCTTCACTGGAGGGCTGAATAACTCGCTGGTTAAGATGCATAATGTCTTCCGGCGTTATTTTGTTCATACGAACATTTTCTAAAATGTGCAGGAATTGCTGATCTTCGTCTTGTCGATAGACCTTTTGAAATTCAATCTTGACCAGACGTAGTTGTTGGATAGCTTTCGCTTTGTAAAAGAAAAAGTCTTCGGTATGATAGATATCTCTCATCAAATCCTTTTCCGCACCTTGGCGAACGACCGGAGGCAATTGAAACATATCTCCTACAAAGATGATTTGCTTTCCACCAAATGGTTGCGGCGTGCGAAGTGCTTTTCGGAGCGTGCAATCAATGGCATCCACAATGTCGCATCGAACCATTGATACCTCATCAATGATGATGGTGTCTGCGTGAATGAGAGTAAGAATGCGTTCATCATTCAATTTCCCGCAAGTTCCTGGTGAACATACTTCCATCGGAAGGCCGAAGAAAGAGTGTATGGTATCTCCTCCTGCCAAAATTGCCGCCACTCCGGTAGGTGCCAACGTGATGAACTGTTTGTTGACCATTTTCTGTACTTTGCGCAGAAAAGTTGTCTTACCTGTACCGGCACGCCCCGTAAGAAAGAAACTGCTGTTGGTGTTAGCGATGAGCTCGTATGCGAGCAATTGTTGTTTGTTTTCTCTGTCTATTTGTATGTTTTCCATAGTTATTTCTGTTCAATGGAAGGAATGATTTGAAGAAGACGGGTATTGAAGTCCGGGCTGAGGAAACTTTTGTAGCATCCATCGATGAGTTCCTTCACTTGTTTGTCAAGCTGTTCAGCAGGAACGGCTGTACGGTTGGCTTTTAAAATTCCGGAAAGGTAGTCTTTTACCATACTTTCCGATTCGGAGCGTACAAATTCCTCTTTCCGGAACACCTTTTCATAGTCGCGTTTTTGGATAAGCTCCAATTTTTTTTCGTTAAAGGCGTAGAGTTCAATACCATCAAGGTACGTCCAGTTGTGGTAAAGGCCTACTTTTTCAAGGATGACCACACGATCACAGAAACGGATTCCACGATAGTAGCGATGACCGTTGCCGCTGTCGTATTCATCGCAAATGAACATTTTCTGTCCGTTATCCCAAATGGGAATGTTGGTCCGCGGATTTCCGAAGGTGGGAAGAATATTGTCGAAAAGATTTTTGCTGATTGCTTTTGCTAAAGTTGCCATACTTTCTGTTTTTTGATTGTTTTTGTTTTCATTTAACTAAATGCAGAAATCCTATTTGATTAGGCAATCTGCTTGCGCTGAGTTTCCTCAATCAACTCACGAGAGAAAGAAAGAAGTTGTTGGTCGCTGATTTGTTTGCCCAGGATTTTTGTCTGTGTTGCCAAGAAGTTCTTCAGCATCAAGATGCTTTGTTCTTTAGCGAATCTTTCGGAAAAGGCAATCCAGTTTCCGCATCCGCCCCAGAACTTCTGAGCGATGATTTTTGCTTTTTCACCATCCCAGCAATAGATGGTGATTCCATTGAGGAAGTTACGGGCATAGCCTTCCCCGATGCTGTAGGCCACCGCCAGCCGGTCTGATACCCGGACTGCTTTGTAGTAAGCATTGCCAGCGCCGCTGACGTAGCCATTGGTTAGAAATACGTTCTTCTCAGGGTTGTACGTGAGAGAACCGTTCGAGAGGGTTGGTAACGCCTTAGAGGCGACAAGTGCAAGTTCGTTGCTCATGTTGTTTTGTTTTTAAGTTTTGACGGAAAAGGCCGTCGCCGAAATAATAATAAATTGAAACAAAACAACCCTCTCAGAATTGCGCTGCAAAAGTACAGCTTTTTCTTTTGCTAAATCACTCTTACTGAGGAAACATTGGTTCCAAACGGGATGGGAACCATTCTTCGAGCCGCAAAGCTTTGATTTCTTTGCTCGTTCAAGCACACAACTGATAGCGATGTAAATCGCTCATACTTTGGCTTGTGCTGTGACGTTGCAGATGGCTGACAAATCTATCGTCAGTTCTGTTAGTTCTGCGGCGCGTAGATTGTGCTTGGCGTTTTTCAACAATGCGGCGCAGAATACGTTTTTGTTCGTTGTATGACTTTACGCTGTTGTGTTCGTGCAGAGAAAGGAAAAAATCATCAAAGAGTTCTTCTTCCAGTAATTGAGTTGTGCGAGCTGAGGAATCTCTGACAGCGGCTGCTTGATATTTGGGATGATGGGTAAGGCACTTCCATTGGGCATTGACCTTGCGGCGTGCTTTGGCTTCTGATTTTGTACTTTTCATCGTTGGGTAATTTTTATTTTCTTTCATATAATTGTTGTTTTGGCGTTAAACTTCCTTTTTTGACGCTGCAAAAATACAGCATTTTCTTTTTCTAGCAACCTGTTATTCAGGCGATATCGGTTCCAACTAAATTTGGAACCATTTAACTGGTGAAACTATTCTTTGTATAGTCTTGAAAGCGCATCCACTCGCTGTTTGAAAATCGTTCGCGCCTCTGCCGGCGAAACAATTTCGAGTTCTGCCCCCATTTGCAGAATGCGTCCGATAAACTCATCGTTGATTTCCACCTTGACAGAAAATTCTCCGTATTTACCAAATTTATGTTCCCCAAAAGGTTCCACAACTTCTTGGCTCGGATGGATTTTCTTGGTTTCGGTCAGTTTGAACATTTTGAATGAGTGGGCGCGTATGTGCACGCATTCCACCTTTGCATCTGAAACGTGACTGACTCCCACGATGTTTTCAAATAATTCCGCATAGAAGTTGTGTGGAGCGGAAACATAGTTCTCTCCGTCCGCCTCCGTCGGCTGGCCCACAATTCTATCCAAAGCCACCGCATAGCCCATTTCCGGTTTCTTCCCTTCGGCGTGTCCGAATAAAAACCAGCGGCCATTGTATTCTTTCAAAAAGTGAGGATGGAATGTCAAAGCCATTGTGGGCTTGCCGTAGGGCTGGTAGTTGACGGCCAAAACGCGCTTATTGACAATGGCTTCGTACAATGGCGGAAGCAATTCAATATTGGTAAGCACTCTGTCTAAACTGGTGCTTAGCACCTGCTGACCATTTTCCCGTTTGTCATTTATTTCCAGCAG
Source organism: Bacteroidales bacterium (assembly GCA_024400785.1). Taxonomy (GTDB): domain Bacteria; phylum Bacteroidota; class Bacteroidia; order Bacteroidales; family WCHB1-69; genus UBA1756. The sequence goes on along the minus strand of JAKSME010000036.1, from coordinate 702 downwards.
ATCCCGGCAATCCTTAAAGTAAAATTCCAGCCAGGAAGCAGGAAAGAATCCAGCAGAATCTTGACAAAATTGCCAATATTTTCTCAAATCGTTGATTGCCTTGGCATTGCGCATATCGGCGAGCGGATCATCATCTGCACCGATGTATCGGATTCGTTTGTTGCGGTTGTTGCCTTCTTCTTCGAAATGTTCTTTGCCAATCAAGTTTCGCAAGTCGCATAAGGCCTTTGTCAATTCTTTTACAAAGTCGCATTTGGAAATGGGATGGGGAAGTTCCTGAGCGGATTTCAGACCCAAATAGTCGGCCATCACATCGGCATTCGTAAACCACTCGCGACTTAAAAAGTGCCGATAGATATGTCGGGCAAAAATAGCGTAGTGACTGTCGCCATCGAAAGGGTTGTACTTCATAATACGATTTTGTTTGATTTCACCATAGTTGTTTTCCGTGCTTTTCAAGACCTTGGTCGGTATCGCCTCCTCTTCGTTTCATTCTGCAAAAATAGAAATAATTCTGTTGTTGTCACCCGCCAAAACGCGGGGTTTTACAACTTTCATAGTTCAATTAGTTTTATGGTTTAGTTGTTGTCACCCGCCAAAACGCGGGGGTTTACAACAATCTCACATACAATGCTCTGCCTTCATATGTTGTTGTCACCCGCCAAAACGCGGGGGTTTACAACAATCTCACATACAATGCTC
>JAKSME010000035.1 GCA_024400785.1 Bacteroidales bacterium | reverse complement strand
ACTATGCACACGTTGACTGCCCTGGTCACGCTGACTATGTAAAGAACATGGTTACCGGTGCTGCTCAGATGGACGGTGCTATCCTCGTTGTAGCTGCTACCGACGGTGCAATGCCTCAAACTCACGAACATATTCTTCTTGCTAAGCAAGTTGGTGTTCCGAGAATGGTTGTTTTCTTGAACAAAGTTGACTTGGTTGATGACCCCGAATTGATTGACCTCGTTGAAATGGATATCCGTGAAATCCTCAGCAAGAACGGTTTCGACGGTGACAACACTCCTATCATCCGCGGTTCCGCACTTGGTGGATTGAACGGCGATGCTAAGTGGGTTCCCTCTATCATGGAATTGATGCACACTGTTGACGAATGGATTCCGCTGCCGAAACGTGACAAAGATAAAGACTTCTTGATGCCGATCGAAGACGTCTTCTCAATCACTGGTCGTGGTACCGTTGCTACCGGTCGTATTGAATCTGGTGTTATCAACACTGGTGAACCGGTTGACATCATCGGTATGGGCGCTGAAAAATTGAAATCAACTGTTACCGGTGTTGAAATGTTCCGTAAGATCCTTGACACGGGTGAAGCTGGTGATAACGTAGGTTTGCTCCTCCGTGGTATCGACAAAGACGAAATCCGTCGTGGTATGGTTATCGCAAAACCTGGTTCAATTAAACCTCACAAAGAATTCAAAGCTGAAGTTTATATCTTGAAGAAAGAAGAAGGTGGTCGTCACACTCCTTTCAAAAACAACTATCGTCCTCAGTTCTACTTCCGTACCACTGACGTTACCGGTGAAATTCACCTTCCGGACGGCGTAGAAATGGTAATGCCTGGCGATAACGTAACTATCAAGGTTAACCTCCTCTCAGAAATCGCTATCAATATGAACCTTCACTTCGCAATCCGCGAAGGTGGTCGTACCGTCGGCGCTGGTCAGGTTACCGAAATCTTAGACTAATTCTAAAATTTCAATATCCGAACAGGCAAGGTAACTCTTGCCTGTTCTTTTCAGGGGAATAGTTTAAGGGCAGAATAGTGGTCTCCAAAACCATTGATGGGAGTTCGAATCTCTCTTCCCCTGCTTGCGAGTCAGAAATTTTTTTCTGGCTCGCTTTTTTTACTCTTGTTTCATTCATTTTTTTGTAATATCCCCCTTTAATCTTGTGAAGGGATGAAGGGTTGTATGGGTTAAGGGATCAATTATGTCCCTCATATTTCCACCTTTCCACCATTCATCCTTTCCCCGTCGGTCGAAAAAGTAGCCAAACTATAAATCAGCAAGACGAAAAGGAATAATTTCGATTTTTTTTGTAAATTTGCCGCTGTTTTTTAATCATTCTTCATTATGAAAAAAATATTCTCTTTTTTGGTTGTCGCTTTCGCAGTTGTCTTTTCTTCTGCTCAATCCATGCCGGCCAATGCTGGCCACTTCATTGATACTTTCTTTCCCGATTCTGAAGTGGTAGGAGTCGCTGAATTTCAGCCAGGTGGCGCGTATGCCTTCCTCGTGCAACTCGACTCGGACATCACTATCAGCTTTGATGCCAACGGAAGCTGGGGCATGGTGGAATCATTTTCCAGTGATATTTCACAGGTGCTTTCTTCCTCCATTGCCACTGTTATTAGAGAAAAGGGTTCCAATCCTCGTAATGCGGTCCGTATTCGTTTGGTGCCGCAGGACAATACTACGGTTGTGACTTTTAACGACGGTTCTGCTTTCGTTTTTGATGATAACGGTCGTTATTTAAGAAATACTGACGCAGAGTAATTGTGCCCAAGATGATTATGCGCGAAACAAAAGTTCATTTCATGCTTCTGTTTCGCGTTTTTTTTTGTCTTTTTTGCATTCTTGCCCCTCTGACTGCTTTGGCACAATTGGATACCATCCAGCGCGGCTCTATCGACGGTTATACCGTTCATGGAGGGGTGAATCCCGCTAATCTGCTTATGAATAAGGTCGCAGCACGCCGTTTCGAAAATGGTGCTTATGCGGCTTCTTCTTTCCATTATACTACCTATCACAAAACGGCTGTCCTGCCTACTTATTTCAGCGACAGCCTTGCCGCTTTGGAAAACCACAATCTCTTTTTGAGCGAGAGTGTTAGTGAGGTATTTTACAAAAATCCCTCACGTCACTATGAAAAGTTAGTAGCTTCCCGCACGTCGGGGCTTCAAAATCCAATTTTCAACCTCGTTTTTTCGCGGCTTCAATTTCAAAACCTCTATGCTTCTGACTATCTCGAAATTTTTCAGGTCGAATATGTGAGTCCGTTGGCTGTCGGCTCTTCCAAACGCTATGCCTTTAGCATTTTGGACACAATTTTTTGTCCTTCCGACACTTTCGTTACCGTTTCTTTCTGTCCTAAAGAAGGAGTCGCTTTCAAGTCGTTGCGGGGCTCACTCACTGTCCATCTCGGTGATTTTGCCGTCCGGTCTTTCCAAGCCAAACCTGTTGACGAAAATGTACTTGTTCGAGTTTCGGTCTCGCAAAACTACCGCCAGGTGGAAAATGGGCTGTGGTTTCCAGACTATTTGGAGGCGACATTCCCGTTGCCTCGCATCGCTCAAGGCGGCGACACCGTGGAGTCTTATGCTATTTCCGCCATCCATGTTAAAAATATCGAGCTCAATCCACCCTTGAAAAACTCGGATTTCGGAATTGTGGATGTGGAGGAAGTTATTGTCTCCGAGAGAAGCAGCGCGACCATTTTGGATGAATTCCGCGATTCTCTTCTGTCGGATAAAGAGTTGCGTACGTATGCGGTTTTGGACAGTTTGAGCCGCAAACTCAAACTGCAGAAGCGCATCGACCTGCTCCCTTCATTGATGCGTGGCTGCATCCCTATCGGCCCCATAGACCTCTCGCTTACCAGCATTATTGATTATAGTTACAACGAGGGGTGGCGCTTCGGTTTGGGACTTTATACCAATCAACGTCTGGCCCGTTTTGTCACTCTTGGCGGCTATTTTGCTTACGGTTTGAAAGATAGAGCTTGGAAGTGGGGCGCTCGCACTGATTGGGAACTGTGGAGAAAACGCAGTCTGATTCTCAAAATCCGCATCTTTGATGACATTATTGAAAGTGGCGCCACGCAGTTGATGAGCCGTGATGAAAGCGGTCTGCTCAATGGTGAATATTATCGGCATTGGATTATCACAAAATATGACAAAAGCCGTACATTTTTTGCGAAATTGCAGATGCGTCCGGATAGGAATTTTTCCATCAGCATAGCGGCAGGTTATTCACGGAATACTACTTTGTACGACTATCGTTTTTTACCGTCTGAGCATTCTTCTTTGGGGTCAACTTATTCATACCGAAACTGTTACATCCGTGCTGGCTTGCGTTTTGCATATAATGAAAAGACGTACCGCACGCGAGATTTCTCGCTTTACGAATTGTCAAAGTTCCCCACGTTGCAGGTTCTTTATGAGCATGGTTTCCAGGGAGTGTTGGGGAGTGATTTCAACTATAATAAAATCAATGTGCGGCTTCATCATCTTCAAAGATATAAGCGATTGGGATACAGTGAGTTGTCGATTGTCGGGGGATGGCTTGATAGCAGTTTGCCCTATTCGTTGCTTTATGTGATGCCCGCCGGTTATGAGAAACTCGGTTTTTATGGAACGGAGCAGTTCGCGGTCATGCGTCCCAACGAGTTTGTTTCTGACGCGTATGTCGGGATATTTCTGCGTCACAATTTTGGTAAGATGTGGGAAGGGAAATTTTCTCCGCGTATCGTTTTGTGCCACAACATGGGTTTTGGATGGCTCCATTTCGCCCACGACCATCGCGGTGTTAGTATGCAATCCATGGAAAAAGGTTACTTTGAAAGCGGTATAATGCTGGATAACCTATTGGCAGTCAAAGATATACTTGCTATGGGCGTTGGTGTTTTCTTCCGTTACGGACCTTATATGCTGGAGAAGACTTTCGATAATTTTGCATTTAAGGTATCGCTTACCGTACCGATGTCGGAATAGCGTTATTTTATGTGTAATTTGTTGTTGATAAGTCCGTTATGGAATTGCTGGATGACAGACTTGATCAAGGTTTCGTATTCTTCGATGCCGGGAACTTTTTCCGGTGCGAGAGGGGAGCGAGGCATTTGTTCATTCAAATCCCAAATGTTTAGAATCTTATTGCCGTCAAAATCAACAAGATAGTGATCAATATACATTTGGAACATTCCCGCTTGGTGAGCGATGGAAAAGCGTGGGGTGCTGTCGTCGAAGACATTGTTGCCGAAGGAACAAAACGCGCCAGTAAAACCGCAATAGCCGAAAATGGACGGCAGGATGTCCACTTGCTGCATGATTTCCGAAGCATGGTAAACCTCTTTTTGCTGCGGGTGAAAAAATAACATCGGGATTGAGTATTTATGTTGTTGAAAATCAACATCTTTTGCATCATCAAACGTGGTGTGGTCGGCGGTAATGACGAATAGTGTGTTTTGATACCAATCTGTTTTTGAAACTGTTTCGAAGAACTGCCGTAGTGCCTCATCTTCGTATGCTACAGCGTGTTGCATGGCGATATCTCCTTTGGGAAGTTTGTTGTCATATTCGGCCGGCACTTTGAAGGGGTGGTGGGAAGACAGGGTAAAGATGGTGGCGAAAAAGTGTCCGTCGATTTTGTCTAACTGGCGGGCGACGTAATTGAGGTAAGGAACATCTGGTATTCCCCAGCTCCCATCGAAATCGCGTTTGCTGGTGGGGTACTCATTCATTCCGTAATAGTGCTCAATACCAGCGAGTTGGCTCATTCTATCGAAGCCCATTGTCCCATTGAGCCCTCCGTGATAGAAGTGTGTTGACATGCCTCGCTCTTTCAGAAGGGGTAGCGCGTAGCTGACGTATGAGGTGGCGTATCTTGACTGGCTGAATGGCTTGTCCATCAGTGCGGGGATGCCTCCCAAAATGGAGGAAACGGCTTCAATGGAGTGCTGTCCGTTGGCCATGCCGCGGTATGTGATACTTTGTTTCGCCAAACTGTCAAGAAATGGGGTGAACCCTGCCATTGACTTCGGTTCATCGGCCAAAAAGTACGAATATTCACTGGATGTCCCTTCTAAGATGATGACAACGATGTTGTCGGTTTGTGGTGGGGTAAAGTATTGGTTCTCAAAGGAAAATCGTTTCAATGAGAAGTTCTGTTCGCAGGCTTCCTCACTGAAAAAGTTCTTGCTGTCCAATTGCTCTTCGCCGATGGTGTTGATGAGTGAAAATGGAGAGTTGAGGATGAGTGAGGCGTATTCCACTCCGCCGGCTCCTCCTGCCGCGGCAACTGTGATTGGTCGCAGTTGCAAGCCTCCGCGTGCGCCAATCAATAGAACAGCTACTACCACCAGTCTAATGGCAATTTGTACCATTCGAAATTTGCCTTTGAGCGCAAAATTGTTGTAATTCAATTTGTTGGCAAAATAACAGAAGGCTATTAAGACAAAAATGAAGGCCAAAAAAATGAAAATCATGTAATAGTAATCCTGCAAAAATAGAGGGATTAATTCGCCCATATTGTTGGTGGCTCCCATAAAGTTGAAGATGTCAAAGGTCATTCGGCGCAACGAAAATGGGTAGTAACAGGTATCAATGAGATTGGCCATGATGCCGATGCTGTTGGCAATCACGAAGTAAAAGTCTCCCGCTTTTATGGCTGTTTTTTGTGCGATGAAATTGAATGGAAGGAGCAACAATAGGAAATAGGGAATGTTCAACAACGTGATGGCTGCAATATCATATCGTAATCCACTGATAAAGTGTGATATATGCACTTCGGGGAAATAAGATGTGTTGCACCAATAGAAAATCAGACGGCACAGCACATAAAGGAGTAAGAGTGCGCTAAACCGCAGTAATAGTTGAAACAAAGGGCTGTGAATGTATGTGTCGGTTTTTCTAAAAGGGTTGTTCTCCATTATGTCAGTGGTTAAAATGGTAGCGTCCCCGCTGTGCCTCCATTTTTTCAATGTATTGGATATATTGTTCTGAAATGAGTATTTCTTCCTCATTTTCAATACGATATGCCTTGGCATAGTCGAGAAATTTGTATGCTAATTCGATGTTCCCACGGTCCCATGCGACTTTTGAAATGACGAGATAAGATTCATAAACACCTGATTTGGAACGGATGATTCCGTGATAATAGTCGTCATTGCAGTAGGCCGATGGCATGTCATGGCAGAAGTTTTCAAGTGTTTCAAAAAGCGGGAGGGCATCGGCTTGATGCCCCGCTTTCACCAGAGAGTCGCCAAGGGTGTATAACTGAATGTAAAATGCTGTGTTGAAATCAGATAGCGCATTTTCTTGTTCTCTATTCAGTGAGGTTTCATTATAAATAATCTGCAGAAGTTCAATGCAGTCGTTATATTTTTTTTCTGCAAAGAAAAGATTCAGTTTGAGCATCAGGGCTTCTGTGTAGGTGCGATTGAACTGAAGTGCGCGGACGAGATAGTATTCGCTCAGGATGGTGTCAGTGAAAAGGAGCGCTTCTTCTGCCTGAAGATAAAAGAGCGTATCCACTCGATTCTTTTGTCGATATAATGTGTCTTTCAACTCTAAAAGTCTCTCTTCCAAAGCGTTCCATTGATGCATGGTGGCAAAGAAGTCGATGGCTGGGCAGATGTGAAGATTGGGAATCACTTCCTTTTGATAATAATTGACGGAGTCCAGCAAGTCAATGACAAATAAGTAGTGAAGCGAGATAATTTCTGGATCTTCGGTGTTGATGGTGGCGATTTTGTGTTCTGCTCTTGACGAAAATCCAGCCGTTACCTCGCAGTTGATATTTTGAGCTGGGAGGTAAAAAAAAGCCGTTGCAATGAGTATTGCAGCGGATATTTTTTGTAAAATGCTCCTCTTGTAAAGCATTATTCCAGAAGCAGTTTCTTGATATTTTGTTCGAGTTTGTCTTTGGGCATGGCTCCCACAATCTTTATGGGTTGCGTTTTAGGATTTACAAAAACCAGGGTGGGAATGCTTTCGATTTTGAATGCGTTGGCAATGTCAGGGCTATTGTCAATATTTACTTTGTAAATGATGATTTCCCCGGCGTATTTTTCTGCAAATTCCGCCAAGAAGGGAGCGATTTGTGTGCATGGACCGCACCAATTGGCATAGAAATCAATGATGACGGGTTTGTTGCATTTGAAACCGTATTTCCCATCGGCAAATTCGCAAACTTCATCTGTAAAACGCTTGGAGTCAACTACTTGTACTGTTGAAAAGTTGAGGTCTTCTTTAGGTGCTTCATTAGTTTCTTGGACGGTGACCTCAGATTCTGCCTTTGGGGTGGCTTGCGGAGTTGTTGGAGCGTCAGCGTGTTTGCAGCCGACGAAACAAAGAGCCAAACTCAGAATGGAAATACAGAAAAATGATTTCATGGTTATAAGGCGATTATTTATTGGTCGCGCGAGCGCGAATCATTGCACCGGTTTTGTTTTTGCCCACGCGGATATTGTCGAGAATTGGACGGTTGGCGGGGCAGATGAATTGGCAGCTACCGCATTCAATGCAGTTCATGATGCCGTTTTGTTCGCACTCTTCCAAGCGGTTTTGGCTGGCGAGAGCGTGCAAGCGGTGGGGCTCAAGTCCGATCGGGCAGGCTTGTACGCACTTGCCGCAGCGTGTACAGTTTCGGATGGGTCCGCGTGCGGCCTCTTTCTCGCTGATAAACAGCAAACTTGACATGCCCTTGCCGGCATAGGCTTCTATGTTGGTGATGGCTTTGCCCATCATCGGACCGCCGGCGATGATTTTCCCAGTGTCTTCCGGAATGCCGACGGCATCCATGATGGCTTTGATGGGGGTGCCTAAGCGGATACGGAAGTTTTTGCATTGTTCTGCAGGGATTGACTTGCCAGAAATGGTGGTGTATGCTTGAACAATCGGTTTGTTTTTTTGAACCGCCTGATACAGAACGTACATGGTCGTGATGTTGTTGACGATGCAGCCCACAGAAATCGGAAGGGCTCCATTGGGAACACTTCTGCCAGTAATCGCTTTGATCAATTGTTTTTCAGCGCCTTGTGGATATTTGATGTTCAATGGTTGAACTTTGATTCTTGGATGGCCTTTAGTGGCCTCCACCAGTTTCGCGATGGCTTTGGGTTTGTTGTCTTCAATGCCGATGATGGCTTGCGGTGCGCCGGAGGCTATCAAGGCGATTTCGATACCGATGATGCATTGTTCTGTGCGTTCCAACATCACGCGGTTGTCAGTAGAAATGTAGGGTTCGCATTCTGCGGCGTTGACAATCAGAAATTCGCATTTCTGTTCCGGTTTCAACATGTATTTTATATGTGTCGGGAAACAGGCTCCGCCGAGGCCGACGATGCCGCGGTCTTTCATCCGGGCAATGATTTCCTCTTTGTTGAGTTTGATTTCTCTGACGATGTCTTCCGAGGTGTCGATGCTTTCGTCCCATTCGTCGCCCTCGCGGTCGATGATCACGGCGGGGCGTTTGTAGCCGGTAATGTCGGCAATCATGTCGATGCGGTTGACTGTGCCGGAAATGGGGGAGTGGATGTTGGCGCTGACGAAACCACTGGCTTCACCAACCAACTGGCCGACTTTCACCTTGTCTCCTTTTTGCACCACGGGTTTTGCGGGTGCGCCAAGGTGTTGTGTCATGTATACTACTGCCTGGTCGGGCAGGGGAAAGGTTTCTACCGATTTACTATGGGCAAATTTGTTGGCTTCTGGATGTACGCCGCCCATGTGGAAAGTCTTTTTCCCTAAGGACTTAATCTCTCTTTTAATTTCTTTTGAAATCTCGCCAGCCAATTCGCCAGCCAGTTCTTTGATTCTATTTTCGCTCATAAAGCAACTTGATATTAAGTTCTATTCCTTGGTTTCTTTGGGGGCTTGCGGATTTACAACCGGGAAGTTGACGGCTACAATGGCACCTTTTGGGCATTCGGCCACGCATTTTTTACACATCTTGCACTTGGTATAATCGATGTAGGCGAGGTTGTTTTCAACGGTGATGGCTTCGAAGGGGCAAACCTTGGCGCATTTTCCGCAGCCGATGCAGGCGGCTTTGCAGTTTTTCATTGCAACAGCACCTTTTTCTTTGTTGTTGCAGGCCACATAAACGCGGCGATTTTTCGGACCTTTGTTGCGAATTTCGATGACTCCGCGCGGACATCCCTTGGCGCAAACGCCACAACCCACACATTTGTCTTCATTCACCTCGGGAAGTTTTGTTTCAGGATTGATGGTGATGGCTCCGAAGTTGCAGGCCTTCACACAGTCGCCACAACCGAGGCAGCCGTTGGGACAAAGACCTTCGCCAGCATAAAGACTGTTGGCAAAAAAACAGGATATTTCGGAGTCGTAAGCCACTTTTGCGGGTGAATTGGTGCAGCTGCCTTGACAGCGGACAACGGCGACTTTCGGTGTGCTGTCTCCCGCTTCGATTCCGAGGATGGCGGCAATCAGATCGTTCTTTTCTTTCGGAGTGCCGGGGCAACTGCAACCCTCCATTGTGCCACGGGCTACCATGGTTTCCGCAAGGTTGCGGCAGCCCGCAAAACCGCATCCGCCGCAGTTCGCACCGGGCAACAATTCACAAATCTGATCAATTCTCGGGTCTTCTACCACTTGGAACTTCTTGGCTATGAAATACAAAACCACGGCTGCAATAATTCCAACAATCCCTAAAATTAGGACGGCTTTCCACAGAACAGCCATGCTTACATTCAATAAAATAATCATATTATTAACTTTTAATTTAGGAACGCAAAAATACTACTTTTCTTTTTATAATTTTGACCTTGGCAAAGTTTTTTTTGAGCTTTTTTTCAAAACTTCCACATCCTTATTTTATTTATCAAAGACAAAGGTTTTTAGCGACTTTTTTTTGTAAATTTGCAGCCGTTTTTTTTTTATATGAAATTGCATTTTTATCACTGAAATCATGAGGAAACTTTTTAATCCCATAAAAGACAAAAGCGGCGAAATTATTGAGTTTTTAATGTCTTCTCCTGACATGCCGGCTGACGAAGGTCTGCAGTTCAAGATTCGCCTTTCCATTGAGGAAACCGTTGAAAATGTGGTGCGTTATGCGTATGAGGACAGTGTCGGATGGATGGAGGTGGGCACGGAATTGGATGTTTCGGGTTTGTTGCTGACCATCACCCTCAAAGATGCCGGCAAGCCTTTCAATCCGCTCGACAGCCCCGATCCTGACATCACCCTTTCGGCCGAAGAACGCCCAATTGGCGGCCTTGGGCTTTTCCTTTGCAAACAATTGATGGATGAAGTCGTTTATCGTTATGAAGACGGCTGCAACATTCTAACCATGACCAAAAACATTTCTCAAGCCCAATAACATGACTGCAGCGAAATCCAGGTCGTTTTCCACCCGTTTGAGTCTCAACATCTTGTTGGTCGTATCGATATTGTTTATCGTGGCCTTGGCTGTTGTTGCTGTGTCTTCCCATATTTTGATGTCGCAGGAAGCACACAAGAGCGCATCCAACATTTTGGATGCCAACATCGCCAAGGTCGAGCAGACTTTGAACAGTGTGGAGGTAAATGTGAAAAATGCCAGTTGGATGGTTGAAAATCAAACAGTTACGGATGATTTTTGTTATGATGTCACTCGGAATCTGGTTGAGAAAAATCCTTTTATTGTTGGAAGTACCATAGCTTTTGATTCCTCATATCGTGCCGACCATAAGTTCTTTTCCCCATATTCTTATCGGGATGAAGCTACGGGAGCAATCATTCAGAAGCGTTTGGGGGAAGAAGGTGTGGCTTCCTTTGATTCGGAGTGGTACAGGGTTCCCATGGAAACGGGCCAGCCCCATTGGAGCGAACCCTATTTCGATGAGGGCGGTGGCGAAGTGATGATGTCTACCTATAGTTTTCCGTTGAAAGATGCCCGCGGACGTGTCTATGCCGTTGTTACCGCCGATATCGCACTCACTTGGATCGACAGTCTTATGAAATCCATTCACCCCTACAATAATACTCACGCGGTTTTGGTGAGCAGGCAGGGACATTATTTGATGAAGGGGAATAGTAAAGTCGATCTTTCGAAGCAAACGGTGCGTACTACGGCTGAGTTTGTGAAAGATGCCCGCGTGTCGGACATTGCCGACAGTATGTTGGCCGGCAAACGCGGCAGTATGCGATACAATAATCGAGGGCAGGTCGCTTTCACTGTGTACGGACCGCTTTCCAACGGTTGGTCGATGGGAATCACTTGCCAGTACCGTGATGTGTTGGAGCGCACTTCCAAGATGCACATGGTGCTGATTTTGGTGGGCTTGTTCGGCTTGATGGTGATGTTTATTATTTGTTATCGAACCATCCGTCACCTCACGCAACCGCTAACGGAATTTGCAGTTTCAGCGTTGAACATGGCCAAAGGGAATTTCAGCGCGCATCTCCCCGAAATCAAATCTCAGGATGAAATGCTCCGCCTGCACGATTCTTTTGAATACATGCAGAAGTCTATCAATACCTATATCAGTGAATTGCGTGCTACGACTACCGCCAATGAACGCATGGAAAGCGAGTTGAATATCGCGCGCAAGATTCAGTTGGGAATGCTGCCGACAAATTTTCCGCAGAGTAAAAGGGTGAAACTCCACGCCCTGTTGAATCCGGCCAAGGAAGTCGGTGGCGACCTTTACGACTTCCAGATGAAAGAAGACTCGTTGTATTTTGCCGTCGGTGATGTTTCAGGAAAAGGCGTTCCCGCTGCTTTGGTTATGGCCATCACTCGGGCCGCCTGTCGTTTCTTCGCAGGAATGGGGCTCACAATGGACAAGGTGGCCTACCAACTCAACAACAGTGTCGCTGATGGAAATGATGCCAATATGTTCGCCACGCTCTTCCTCGCTCGCATCGACCTCAAAACTTATAAAATGTCCTTCTGTAACGCCGGACATAATCCCATCATCGTCATTCCTCCCGACGGCGCTCCATATTTCTATAAAGCTATTCCCAACTTGGCCGTCGGCCTCTTCGCAGATTTTTCTTATCAGTTGGAAACTCTTGATTTACAGCCGGGAACAAAACTTCTCGTCTATACCGATGGCGTGAGCGAGGCAGAAACATCAAGCAAAGAACTCTTCGGTGACGACCGCCTTCTCGCCGTGGCATCAACTCCGGAATTTCAACAGATGGAACCGAAAGAAATGGTGGAACATGTCTATTCCTCCATCCGCCATTTCGCCGGAAATAACGAACAAAACGATGACGTGACTATTCTCGCCATCACTTTATAATCAAACATATTATCATGGAAGTAACTATCAATCAAGAAGCTAACAAAACCCTCGTAGTCCTTAACGGACGAATCGACACCACAAATGCTGATAAATTTCAGCAGGACATTGCTCCGCTGTTGCAAGGTGAAAAACCTGATATCGAAATCGATTGTTCTGGCATGGAATATACTTCCAGTCAGGGACTTCGTATTTTCCTCATGTTGCAAAAGAGCGTGATGGCACGTCAGGGGCAATTGGTGCTTATGCATATCAAGCCGCAAGTGAAGGAAGTGTTTGACATTACTGGTTTTTCAAACATTATTAAAATCATCTAATGAAATACTTTTTCATTGTCAATTGTCGCCCCGACAAAGCGGCCATCCGTACGGAAGTTGAACGTCAGCTCGCTGAAATTCAGGATCAGATTGAAGAAAATGGCGATTCTGTAGAATTGTATCTTACTACAGGTGAGGGAGATGCTACGCGGCAGGTGCGCCTTTACAGCGATCTTCATCCCAATGAAAAGGTGTGCTTTGTGGCTTGCGGTGGCGATGGAACCGTTAATGAAGTCGCTTCCGGTTTGGTGGGCTCCCAAGGAAAATCGTTGGCCGTGTTGCATCTTCATAGCAATTGTGATTTCATCAAATATTATCCTGGTCGCGATTTCACCTCCATTCGTGAGATCGTGATGGGGGAGGAACAACAGATTGACATCATCCGTATCAACGACAGTTATTCCATCAATGTGTGCGATATCGGATTCCCGGCGGCAGTTGCTGATTTCGCCAATCGTTTCGCCATGCGAGGGAAAAAGAATGTTTACCGTAAAGGCATCGTCTGTGCCATCCTTTTCGGCCGGTTCAACCGCATCCGCATGGTAGCCGACGGCGAAAATTTGGGCGGTTGGCTGCTGTCTTGCAACTTGGCCAATTGTCGCTACGACGGAGGTGAATTTCTCTGCTCACCTTACGCAGACAACCAAGACGGACTTATCGACCTCTGTCGTGTACGTCCCATATCGTTTATCTTGTTCCTATTCATGATGAATGCCTACGCCAAAGGAAAACACATCAAACATCCTTTCTTTTCAAAATTTCTTAATTATCGGCAAGTTAGGCATGTAGAACTCTATACAAAAAACATGACCAGTATCAGTTTGGATGGAGAACAGCTCCCCGGTACACGTTTCATTATTGATCTCCTCCCAAAAGCCATCACACTGAGACTGCCTGAAAAAATTAAAAATTAATAATCATTATCCCTCTTTTCACGTTTCCACGTTTCCACGTTTCCACGTTTCCACGTTTCCACCTTTCCACGTTTCCACCAAATATGCAGCAGCTTGACTTACATTGCCAAATGATTTTGGAAGAATATCTCCAAAGTCGTTCTTCTTTTGAAATAATGAAAAACATCGTGCGTGCACAATTGGAAAAATGCGTGCATGATAATGGTTTGTATGTCACAGCCATTGAAACGCGGGTGAAAGCAGAAGACAGCTTGGCCGGGAAATTGGCTCTGAAAGGATATAAGTACCAGTCGCTCAGTGATATCACTGACATACTCGGGGCTCGCGTTATCACTTTTTACACAGATGAGGTAGACAAAATTGCAGCTTTGGTGGATAAGATTTTTGAAGTGGATTGGAAAAATTCTGTGGACAAACGTAAAATGTTGGAATTGAATCAGTTCGGTTATATGTCGCTGCATTATGTCTGTCGCATTCCAGAGAGTTTGTATCATGATGAGGCGCATCCTGAAATCAACCAGTATCGTTTTGAAATCCAGTTGCGTACGGCGTTGCAACATGTGTGGGCGACGATGAACCACGATATCGGTTACAAGTCAGGAATTGAGATTCCGAGGGAGCATTTGCGCAACCTGAACCGCATCGCGGGCATGTTGGAGTTGGCAGATGAACAATTCAGCCGTATTCGTAAGGAAGTTGCCGACTACCGTCGACACATTCAGTCGCTTGTTGCCGACGGCAACTTCGATGCCGTTCCCCTCGATGGCGATTCCTTCCGCAGTTATTTGGCCCTCAATCCTTTCAAAAAGCTGATTGAAAAAATTGCAACTATCAATCAAGCAGAAGTTTACGAAGATAATCTGCTTCGTTATCTTGATGTTTTGCAGCAGATGGGCTTCAAAACGTTGGGCGACATCGAGCGCTTGCGCAAAGAGTGTAGTGAGCGCGCTTATCAGCTGGCCGTGCATCAGTTGGCCGCTACCGATCTTGACATTGTGGCACTTTCTGTCGCGTTGCAGAATCTGTGCATCATCTATATTTTACAGCAGCGTGGCGGGGTTTTAGGCCTCCGTCTCTTTTTCGACACCCTCTTTGGCGTATCCGAAAGCAATGCGGAACGTGCCGAACGCACTGCCGCCGCTGTCGATAGTTTTAATATCGTCTAATCTTAATTGTAAAAATGGGAAACTCTTTCTTAGATACATCATTGGTAGACAAAGCATTACATTTCGCTATCGAAGCACATCGCAATACGGAGCGTAGGGGAAAAGGATTTCCTTACGTGATTCATTGCTTTGAAGCGGTGGAAATTGTGGCAACGATGACCACTGACCAGGAGCTGTTGGCGGCAGCTGCATTGCATGATGCAGTGGAAGATACAGATGTGACTTTGGAGCAAATTCGTGACGAATTTGGCGGGCGCGTTGCCTCTTTGGTGGCGGCCGAGAGTGATGTCGTAATCGAAGGAGCGAGTGAACAAGACAGTTGGCATGCGCGCAAAGAGGCAGCCATCCTCCGTCTCGCACGTGCTTCTCGTGATGCCAAGATGGTTGCGATGGGTGACAAACTTTCCAACATGCGCGCCATTGCCCGCGACTATGAAGAGCTGGGGGATGAGTTGTGGAATCGTTTCCACGCACCGAATGGGAAGCCCGACCATGAGTGGCACTACCGAGGCTTGGCACAGTCTCTTTCCGAACTCGACGGCACCTTCGCCTACCGTGAATTTACCGAGTTGGTAGAAAAAACATTTCGTTAGTAGTCTATCTTTTATTAACCGCTAACCAAAAAAAGTTAACCGTTTAACCGTTTAACCGAAAAAAGTTAACCGTTTAACCGAAAAAAGTTAACCGTTTAACCGTTTAACCCAATTACTTCACTCTCAATCTTCTGCCAATCTGCAGAATAGTGCGTTCGGTGATGTGGTTCAACTTGCAAAGTTTGGAAATCGTGGTGTGATATTTCTTGGCGATTTTGCCCAGGTTGTCGCCTTTTCGTATGGTGTAATAAACTTTTGAAGCTGGCGCTGGAGCGGGTTTCGTGGTGGTATTGTTGGATGCGTAGGGAATGGCGGTTTGACCGGTGTAATGCGAATTGACGGCGTAATAACCTTTGTAGATGGTGATGCTGTCGCAGCGCAAGCTGTCTCCGGCGACATCAACAATGCGCTCAGGGTCAAAGGCTTTCCCCATGTAACGGGTTTCAAAGTGGAGGTGCGGACCGGTGCTGCGGCCGGTGCTTCCACCTAATCCGATGGGCTCGCCGGCGCTCACGATTTCGTTCTCTTTCACCAGGATTTTGGAGAGGTGAGCGTAGTATGTTTCCAATCCGTTGGGGTGGCGTACGATGACCAAATTACCATAGCCCCCGGTGCGGCTGCTGCCTTCGCTGATACGAACGATGCCATCGAAGGCGGAGCGTACGGTGTCGTACATTTTGAGCGGAATGTCGATGCCGCGGTGGGGACGTTTGC
>JAKSME010000034.1 GCA_024400785.1 Bacteroidales bacterium | reverse complement strand
TGTGGGGTTGACCCGCTATAATGGTCCTCGTTCTTACGGCTTCTCCGTCCGCTGCCTGCGCGATGCGAATATTGATACTATCACCTTTGATGCAAACAATGGTATTGGCGTTATGCCGCAACAACTCGTTGAGCGTGGCACGAAAGTAGCTTTGGATTCCAACAAATTTACGCGTGAGGGAACCTACGCCTTTATCGGTTGGAACACCCAGCGTAATGGCTACGGTACGGCTTACGCCGATGCCGACAGCATCGTAACCAACGGCAATGTGACGCTTTATGCTCAATGGCACACCTATTGTTCTGGGAACATAAGAAGTAACGAGGCCGGCTCTACCCGCATTGACTCCGTACGCGATGTTGACAATAATTGGTACAAAGTAATTGAAATCGGCACACAGTGCTGGTTGGCCGAAAATTTGCGAGTAACGCACGGCAAAAATACCGGCGCTATTACTCAAGCCAACACAAATACGGAAAGTGCTACCCAGCCCTATTATTACGACTACGCATCATCAGACCTCACACTTCGTGAACGCGGTTTACTCTACAATTGGAGCGCTGCGGTAGATTCAACTTTCGATGCTCTTTCATCGGAATCCTATACGAATCGTCAAGGTATCTGTCCGGATGGCTGGCATCTGCCTTCAGACCAAGAATGGTTTGTTATGGAGAAAAATACACTGATTCACGATGGCATTTGGGATACGGTTACTTTGGCTGAGAATTCCGGAATTTTGGAAGAACGAGACGCTCACATCACCGGTGCTGGTCGTTGGGTTACCGGTGATGAAGATGTTTGGGAAAGTGATACACATGAGACTTCACCTGGTAATTTCTTTTACAGTGAACGAAATATGATCGGACTGAACGTGATTCCGACAGGTGATTACAAACCAGCACTCCATCCACAACATGGTCTTACGGATGACGGAATCGGTGCGAACTTCTGGACTTCCACTACCAGCACACAAGGTCCTGGATATGCGGTGGGCCGTGATGTGGATAACTCTAGAGAAGCAGTACTCCGCCATTATTATGAAAAGGAATTTGGCCGTTCCGTCCGCTGTATCCGCGACCTTCCTCTTATCCCTGAATTCTCCCTCTGCGAAGACACAACCTTCGGCAACATTACGCTGAGCAATGTGAAGAACGCTGAAAAGATTGAATTTATTCAAAATGGCACGGTGGTGAAAACCGTGAACAATCCTGCCACTGAGATTATAGTGAGCGATTTGGCAGAAGGTTCCTACAAAATCAAGGCTACCTCCTCCACCGAAGATACCTTAGTGGATAATGCCCGCGTGAAACACACTTACACACATTGTACGGTAGGGACACTTCGTGCTAACGAAATGGGTGCTACAACTACTCAGTTGGACAGCGTTCGCGACCACCAATACAATTGGTACGAAGTGGTGCAAATCGGCAACCAATGCTGGTTGAAGGAAAATATGCGTGCGACGACCACTCCGGGCGGTACTAACATTCTCTTGGGAGGATTAGATCAATTTGTACAAAATAATCACTCTAAAGCTGCATTCAACCACAGCAACAGCGTTTATGGTGTGATGTACAACTGGTGCGCCGCTGTGGATACGTTCAATAATAACGGCAGCAGATCGGAGGTGGCCGCTGGAGCTGAAACCGGAAGCTGGACTTGCAATCTGTCTGCTGGCAACCGCCGCGGCATCTGTCCGGAGGGCTGGCATATTCCTGCCGACGGCGAATTTTGGGAACTGGAGAAAAATACTCTTACTGGTTTGACACCAGCAGACTCTGCTACCAAAAATTACGGCACTGCTCGTTCTGGAATTGGAGCAGGCAGATTGGCGGCAGGTTGCGAATGGTACCCTGATAATAAAGCCACTTCTCCTGGCAACTATTCCTACGCTGAGCGCAATCTCAGCGGCTTCTCCGCACGCCCGGCCGGCACCATTGAAGATGGTTCCCAATACGCCAACCTTACTTTGGCTGCCTATTTCTGGAGCTCAACGCCATATTTTAACACAGGTGCTTTTGCTCGAGTTGTCAGAACCAATAACGAATGTACGCAGCGAGGCAGCAACAATCGTTACAATGCATTCTCAGTCCGTTGTATCCGTGACGAAGAAGCCTCCCTTTCCGCAGTTGCAGACTCCGTTTCCTGTATTTCAATGATGGTTTCGGCCGAAGTGACGGGCTTGGGCACCATTACAGGCAAGACTGTTTGCGCTTACACGAATGCAGCAATGACTGGCTCTTCTGTATGTGCTGCTCCGGCTGACATCCATGTTAGCGGTTCCACGATCACCGCCACCATCAAGGGATTGGACGATCATACACGCTACTATGTGAAAGTTACCGCGACCGATGGTACTTATTCCGTGGAAGACGCTTGCACAGACTCCACCCGCGATATGACGATGGAAAAGGTTACCACCTGTACCGTTGCTTCCGTCAGCCTCTTTGAACACGCTTACGAAGGCAGCACTACCGAAATCGACTCCGTATATGACCACGAAGGCAACGCATACGCCGTGGTGCAAATCGGCGACCAGTGCTGGTTGAGACAAAATATGCGCTGTACAACTACCCCGAAACAAAGCACTGTCAACCTTACTCAAGGTGCAGCTACCAATGATTTGGATTTCTTAAATGCAAAGTATTATGACAGAACAGATGCCACTATGTACACGATTAACGAACGCGGCTATCTGTACAACTGGGCTGCTGCTATGGATACTACGTTTTCTAACAACAACCAGTTGCCAGTAAACACGGACTTTCCAAATCACAGGGGTATTTGTCCAGCAGGATGGCATCTTCCTGTCGTAGCAGAATGGAATACGATGGAAAAAGTATATCTTACTGAAAACGATGGCGTTACTCCAATTGCGGATGCGACTTTGACTGCAGCTAACACGTATGACCCTGATTTAGGAATCCCGAATCCGAGAGGTAAAGGCTCTGGCAAATACACCGCCAGCTGTGGTTGGGTTGCTGATGATGGCACAACTGCTCCCGGTAACTACAATTATCCAGACCGCAATATCTCCGGATTCTCTGCTTTGCCTATCGGTTGCATGGGAGTTGAAGATGGAGAAAATGAAATGTTTTATTATTTAGGAGAAAGTTCCGACTTTTGGACGGCTACTTCATACGACAAATATAGCACGTGGGCAAGGTTTATGTTAAACAACACGGAAGGAATACACCATAATAATCTGAATGGAAATAAGAATTATGGCTTCGCTGTTCGTTGTGTGCGCGATGTGATTGTCCCCGAATTCAGTCTTTGCGAAGACACCACCTTCGGCAATATTACCTTGAGAGAGGTGAACAATGTAGAAAAGATTGAGTTCATTCAAAATGGCTCGGTGGTGAAAACCGTAAACAATCCTGCCACTGAAATTTTCGTGGACGATTTGGCAGAAGGCAACTACAAAGTGAAGGTCACCTCTTCTACTGGAGACACTTTGGTGGACAATGCCCGCGTGAAACACACCTACACCCATTGTACCGTCGGCCAGGTTCGTGGTAATGAAATGGGTAATAACACCCGCTTGGACAGCGTTCGCGACCATCAGAACAACTGGTACGAAGTGGTGCAAATTGGCAACCAATGCTGGTTGAAACAGAATATGCGTGCCACCACGAAACCGGATGGAACCAACATTTTGCAATATCCCACAACCGGTCAATCCACAACGATACCATACGCTTACTACTATAATGATAATTCTGCAAATGTGCGTAGCTACGGTTTGCTTTATAACTGGGCTGCCGCAATGAACGGGGCAGCATCCTCAGCAGCAAATCCGTCAGGCGTGCGCGGCATTTGTCCCGAGGGTTGGCACTTGCCTTCCCATGCGGAATATACCACATTGATGAATGAAGTGGGTGTAACCCAACAGACTTCAGCAAGCGGTACTACTACTGGTAATTCTGGAAGACTTGTCACAGGTTGTAATTGGAATACCTATGATAATGCGACCAGTCCAGGCAATTATTCCTACACTGAACGTAATCTCTCTGGCTTTTCTGCTGTTCCGTCGGGCAATTACAATGGAGGCACTACTTTCCAATTCGAGGGTGAGAGAACCTTCTTATGGACTGCTACAGCTTCAAGTACGGACATGGCATATTATCGCGTTATCGCATACGACTTCCCAGTAACTACCTATACTACCAATACAAAATATAGTGGCCGCTCCGTCCGTTGCGTGCGCGATGCGGAAATTTTTCCAATGCTCGGCATTTGTGAGGACAACTTCTATGGCGAAATCAAATTAACGGAAGTTGAAAATGCTGTTAGAGTTGAAGTGCTCAATAGTGGTAATGCAGTGGTGAATACCATCAACAACCCTGTATCTGGCGCTGTTTTAACCGGATTGGCCTCCGACACCTATACGGTTCGTGCCATTTCTACTTCTGGTAATTTTGCTGCCGAAACCGCTAACTTGGTGAAGGAATACACACATTGTACGGTAACTTCTTTACGTGAAAACGAAATGGGTGCTACTACTACTCAGTTGGACAGCGTGAAAGACCATCAGGACAACTGGTACGAAGTTGTGGAAATTGATGGTAAGTGCTGGCTTCGTGAGAATATGCGTTGCACCACTTCTCCGAACGGATACTTGAATGTGGCACCTTCGAAATATTGGGGTCTTAATAACTATTATGCTGCACCTGGAACGGCACCGGTTTATAAATATGGTTATCTTTACAACTGGTCTGGCGCACTGGATGTGCAAGAAACTGATCCGGCATCAATAAGCAGTTTGCCTCAAAATGCCAGAGGTATCTGTCCGGAAGGATGGCACATCCCTGTTATTGATGAATGGACTGCTTTGAGAAACGCCCTTGTGGGCGAGTCAACTTCCCAAGTTCCTTACTCCGGCAATACCGCTTATGCAGTCAATACACAGATAGCCACTATCTTGGCAGATGGTTGTGACTGGCTCTCAGATGCCTCTGCGAATAACAAACCGGGCGATTATGGTAATAGTAATCGCAATAGTTCGAAATTCAATTGGCGTCCATCTCCTAATTACTATGGTAGTAATGGAACTGCTTCTTGTAATACAGAAGGAAGATCCGGCTATTTTTGGTCAGCAAGTCCAAATCCTACCAAGCCAGGTTACGCTTATATGGTTTACCTACATTATACTCAAACGGGTATTATTACTGGTCCTGATAACAAATCGCACGGCCGAAACGTCCGTTGCGTGCGTAACAACTAACCGATAAAAAGGCGCAGTTTCAGTTCTTAATAGGGCTTTGTTTCTGAGCTGTGGCTGCGTTCTTTTTTCTTATTAAATAAAAGTCCCCCCTCACAGATCGCGTTTTGCCGTTTTTTGGTTTACTAGGTTCATAAAAAATTATTTTTCCGGTAAAACAAAATCTGTGGGGGATTTTTTTACAGAATTATCCCTTATCGTCTTGCTGATTTTTAGCTTGACAACTTTTTGGAGCTTCGGGGAATGGGTCGAAAGAAGGAAGTATGAGGAACATAATTAATCCCTTAACCCATTCAACCCTTCATCTTTTTATAAGATTATAGGGGATGATTCCCCAAAAAAATAGGTGACTATATCGCAGAACACCTGCTGTATAGTCACCTGATATTTTTGCAAAAATGCGATTATCACACGATTATTTGCAAGATGGAAGGGAATGATTGCAGATATTTATTTGGCAATCATTACCTTATTGGCTGGAGCGTTGCCGACTTTCACGATGTAAAGGCCGCTGTTGGGCATATCGTATGTTTTCGTTCCTTGTACGGACTCGTTGACGAGCATACGGCCTGTGACGTCATAAATACGGACGGGGCAGCTGGTTTCTGTTTCGATGCCGATGTTGCTTCCGTTGCAAATGACACGCGCCCCTTCAGCGGACTCATTAGCATTGTCGAACTCTTCCACGCCAGTGGGAGCATCTCCGATAAAGTTGTTGAAATAGTTCCAACCCATAGCCGTTTGATACGCTTCCACGCTTCCGGCAGGCACGTGAACCGGAATGTTAGGGTCAACAGAAATCACAGGCATCATAGTTTGCGGAGGAGTGGGATTGAGGGAAGTGATAGAGGTAAAAAGATAAGCATCAATAGCATAAATGCCAAGTTTGTTCAGATGACTTGGTAATGTGATTGTTGTCAGACCAGTTTCCATAAATGCCATATCGCAAATTTCTTCAACACTTTCGGGAATTTCAATAGAAGTCAATCCTGTATGACTCATAAAAGCCCCCATATTGATTTTAACAATGCCATCCGGAATGGTGGAATTCATACAGCCATTCACCAAGTAATTGGTGGCCGTTTCGATGATGCAGTTGCAATTGTCGCGACTGTCGTAAGTGGTGTTGCCTTCCTCAACGATGATGGAAGCCAGGTTCGGACAAACCGAAAAAGCCATCTCACCGATGACATTGACGCTGGCTGGGATGGTGACTTGTTCGATGTCGGTCAAATACAAGGATTGTCTTCCAATTTCCGTAATCGTGCTGGGAATGGTTGTGGCTTTGCAGCCCAGTAAAAGTTTGTTGGCCTCCGTTTCGATGATGGCATTGCAATTGTCGCGGCTGTCGTAAACGGGATTGCCCGGGTCAACAGTAATGGAGGTGAGATTCGGACAACTTGAAAGTATATTGCGTGAGACATTAGTTACTTGAGCCGGAAGGTTGAAACTGGTGAATGTGCAGTCGCCGAATGCCGCCTGGATTATGCTGGTCACGGTAGCAGGTATAACTGTGGTATTGCAGCCGGTAATGATGGTGTTGGTGGCGGTTTCAACGATGGCGTTGCAATTGTCGCGGCTGTCGTAAACGGGATTGCCTTCTTCCACAACGATAGAGGTGATGTTTGCACAACGATTGAAGGCTTCATTTCCAATCGATGTCAGACTCGCCGGAATTACGAATGAAGTCATAGCGCTGCAATGTGAAAAAGCACATTCTCCTACGGAAGTTAATGATGAAGGAAGAACGCAAGAGGTCAGTGAGTCGTTGTCGTAAAAAGCGTAGCGGTCAATCGCCGTGATGGTGTTTGGCAGAACTATGGACGTGAAGTGCCCATATCGGAGGCCCGAATAGGCAATTTCCGTTACGGTATAGGTCGTGCCATTGTAGGTTACGGTAGCCGGAATTTCCAGGTCGCCCGATATGGGAGAAGCATTGGCTACAGCAACGGTTCGGGCGTCTGCATCCAAAATGTTGTAGGAAATGGTGTACCCGGAATCGTTGACGACGGAGAAATCGTAGGCGTGCGCGCTGAAAATTCCTACGAATGTCATCAGGAACAATAAAAGTAGATTTTTTTTCATAAATGATTTGAATGGGACTCCTATTCATAATTATCGCCGCATCGACACTTCAGCCTCAGCGGAGTCCATTAACCAAGCACAACAGTTATCGGAGCGGCAAAAGTACGAACTTTTTTGTTCAAAAAGTCGTAATTTTGCCGCCTATTTGAAAGATGTCAAATGATGAAAGAAACGCGAAAATGGGGTGGGCATTTGGCTGCATTGGCAGTGTATATTATTTTTGGCATCAACCCCAACTGTTCGAAAGCAATTGTTCCGGAATACATTCATCCTGAGGTGTTTACTGCGCTGAGAATGCTGTTTGGCACAGTGGTATTTTGGCTACTTGGCTTCTTTTCTTCCAAAGAAAAGGTAGACAAAGGCGACATGAAGCTGTTGGTGGTGGGCGGTGTTGTGCTGGCTGCCACGCTGCTCGCTTTCAACGAAGCCTTCAAGTTCACCTCACCCTGTTATCTCTCTCTCGTTTCCGCTACCAGTCCGCTCTTTGTCATGCTAATGGCCGCCATTTTCCTCAAAGAGCCCGTCTCTTGGCGTAAGGCCGCCGGGGTAGGGGTGGGATTCTGCGGTGCCCTTTTCATCGTGCTATTCTCTTGGAAAATCGACGCCAACGCTACTCCCATGGGCCTCACCCTTTGTTTCGCCAACATCCTGTTTTATGCCACCTACTTACTTTTAACTCGTACTATTTCAAGGAAATACAGTCCGATTACGATGATGAAGTGGATGTTTTTGTTTGGAAACATCCTGTGTGTTCCGGTGGCCATTCCGTTCTTGTCGGCGGAAACATGCCCGATGCTTTATGGCGCAGTGCCGGTATCGGCCTATCTCAACATGGCTACGGTGTTGGTATTTGCCACGGTGGTTTCCTACTTTCTGCTTCCCCTCTCGCTGCGTGTGTTGCGCCCCACCACCGTCAGCATGTATAGCAATCTGCAGCCCGTGGTGACCGCTTGCGTGGCCATCGCGCTGGGACAGGACATTTTCACCTGGAACAAACCAGTGGCGCTTGTGCTCATCCTTATCGGCGTTTACCTGGTAACGACGAGCCGGAGCAAAGAAGACCAATTAAAGGATTAAGTCGCTCAACCGCACTTTGGGAACGAAGTGTACGCCCTCCTTGCGATAGTAGGCGTGGGATTCGTTTTCCGAAATCTCAACCCGGCGAATGACCTCCGCCCCGCGACCGATGGCGATGACCAACAGGGGCTCATAGGGTAAGGAAAATTCTTGTTGGATGTTCGCCTTGTTGAAAGCTCCGATAATAAGTCCGTTATAACCTAATTCGGTGGCTTTCAGTAACATGCTTTGTGCGGAAATGCCAAGGTCGATATCTACCAACTTGGTCTCGGGGGCTGTGCTGCAGACAATGATAAAGGCTTCGGGTTCGGTGCCGGGGAAGGGCAAATGCAATTCGGGCAATGCAGCTCCCATCTTGACATTCGCCAAAACTCGACCGCTGCCCTCTCCCTTGGTGACTAATTTAAAGCGAAGCACCTGCTGGTTGCATGCAGAAGGTATTAAAGTGTTGACAGACACAATCTTGCGTAAAGTATCTTCGGTAACTATCGTTTCAGGATGATAACCGCGATAACTACGATTGCGCTCCAACAATTTGTCCACCGGAACATGTTTTACAACGGTTTTCTTGGAATTTCTGCCAAAAACCTCGTCGTAACGACTTTCTAAATACCCGTCTGCCATTTTGCTTACGCACTCAAGCCCATTGCTTTAAGTTGCTCGCTGATGCTTTTGAAGGATTCTTTTACTTCAATGGTTTCTTCATAACCAGTGATGATTTTGCAACCACCTTGAATGGCTTCAATTTTTTCAACGATTTCAACGTTCAACAGAACTTCAGAATTATTTTCTTTTCTTGTTAATGCTAAAAACATAGTCCAGACTTTTAAGTGAAAAACGATGCAAAAGTACTCTTTTTTTTGAAATAAATCATTTATTTTAAAAAAAAATGGAAAATATTCAGGAATAAAGGTAATGTTTGTATCTTTGCACTTCAAATTCAAGGGTGTGATACGCATTTCGCAGATAGATTTTTCATATAGTCAGAAAAAAATATTCGATGGTCTCTCTTTCAGCATCGCTGAGGGCGACTTTTGTGCGATGATTGGCCCGAACGGTTCTGGGAAGACGACGCTGTTGAAAATTTTGGCCGGCTTGTTAGAGGTGCAGTCGGGGAAAGTGGAGATTTGCGGAAAAGAACGGCGCTCGCTCTCGGCGGTCGACTGCGCAAAGATGATGGCGTATGTGGCTCAGAAACAAAATGTTGTATTTGACTTTTCGGTTTTTGACACGGTGATGATGGGCCGTTTCCCCTACCAGAAACGGTGGGAGAATGCCACCGAGCACGACCGCGCCATCGTTGCCGAAGTCTTGAATCAAACGGGCTTGTGGAAACTGAAAGAACGCATGTTCTCACAACTGAGCGGCGGCGAAGCACAACGCGTCATGATCGCCCGCGCCATGGCACAGCAAAC
Organism: Bacteroidales bacterium; assembly: GCA_024400785.1. GTDB lineage: Bacteria > Bacteroidota > Bacteroidia > Bacteroidales > WCHB1-69 > UBA1756. The sequence continues at coordinate 6,372 of JAKSME010000034.1, read as the reverse complement.
TCCCATCATCCTGCTCGACGAACCACTCTCCAACCTCGACATCTCCCACCAATTTGAAGTGATGGACCTTCTGCAAAATCTTAATAAACAGAAGAATACAACCATCATCATCGTTATGCACGACTTCTCTTTCGCCAAACTTTTCGCCACCAAAACCATGATGCTCCAAAATGGTGAAATGCGCTTTTTCGGCCCTACCAACGATGTGCTGACTACCGAAAATATCCGAGCCTGTTTTAACCTGAACACACATTTTTCTCTCGATTCCCGTGGGCATGTCTCCCGCGATTGATATAAAACGGAAATTATTCATTAAAAATAAAAAAATATGAAACTGTTACTTATCAGCAATTCAACAAATTACAAAGAATCTTACTTGGGTTGGTGCATGCCGCTCATTCAGGAATTCTTAGGCAGCAAAAAGAGAAAAATCGCATTTCTTCCGTATGCGATGGTTCGCAGCGACGAAACGATTGAAACCAGCTACACAGCAGCCACGAACAAGGTGAAAAAATGTTTCAACGATTTCGGTCTGGCTGCCGACATTGTATCCGTTCATGAGGTTGCGAATCCCGTACAATTGGTCAATGAAGCTGATGCCATCATGGTCAGCGGAGGCAACACTTTCCACTTGGTACACGAAATCCACCGCAACAAACTCATCGAGCCCGTTCGTCGCAAAGTGATGGAAGGCACGCCGTATTTCGGATGGAGCGCCGGCAGCAATGTCGCTTGTCCGACTTTGAAGACCACCAACGACATGCCCATCATCATGCCCGAAAGTTTCCAATGTTTCGACCTTGTTCCATTCCAGATCAACCCGCACTACATCGACCCCGCGCCGCAGTCTGTGAACGACACGTTGGCACACGCTGGTGAATCACGTCAAGAACGAATTGAAGAATTTTTGCGCGTAAACCCGGAAGTAACCGTTGTCGGTCTGCGTGAAGCGACGGCGTTGTGGGTTGAAAACGACCGCATCACGCTTCGCGAATACGAAAAGAATCCTTTTAACAAAAAGCGCGAAATGATTGTGCTCAAACGCAACTGTGAGCCGCGCGAAATCAAACCCGGCAGCACTTTCGATTTTGCGATGAACCTTCTGTAACACCGTTTCCCATCTTTTCCCTTCCATGTCTCGGTCTGCCTCTTTCATACAATATATATTGTTATCTATTGCCGCTGTCGCACTGGGCGTCACCTTGCTGATGCTCTCCGGCCGCGGTCATGAGGGGCAGGCTTGGATGGGAGATGAAACCGAAATGGGTGAGTTTATCCCTAACCAAAACGTGGATGTGGCTACAACACAGGCGTTTGCGAAGAAAGACACGCTCTACGCCAACTTCCGCTCCAACTTCAAATACCACTTTCAAACCATCGGCGAAGCCACATTCGACGACGGCAGCTGCCTGCTGCTGATTTCCGAACCGCCGCCATACTTCAACGCAGACACCATCAACCAGATTTTTTCGCAATTTACCCACTCGGTAGAAACAAAAAAACACACTGTCGGCTACGACGGGAAAATTTCCGACTTGCTCGTCCTGCTCGGAAATGTTACCCGCGAAAATCTCGACCGGCTTGAGAAAAATCTTTCCACCGCACTCTATCTTTCTGACTATAAACCGTATGTAACACCGCTCCCAGTGAAACACGGGCGCACCTACTTCGTTGATGACAACATCGACTACCAAATCACGCTGTACGAATTTAACGACTGGTTTATGGAAAAGGACGAAAAGTTCGTGCAGTTGCCCGATACCACGCACGCGGTTACGGTGGAAAAAATGTTCTCCGACACCCTGACCGGCGTGTTTTTCAGCAAAGTACCGGGCTTTGTGGCTTGGGCCATCGCTAAAAACCACGACCTTTCGGAACAATTGAACCATATCCGCCAATTCACCCTGGATGCGGATTTGGTCTTGGGTGCCTTGGCCGACTCTTCCACCTTGGTGGTGATTGGCCGCGAGCGCCAAGCCCCGCTCTACGAACTGCCGCCGCTCAATGTGGAGTCGGTGTTGCTGCTGGCCGCCGTTACCGAAAAGGAACTCTCTCAAAGTCTGGACGTTAATGACTTCATGGCGGGGAAAATGAAGAGCGGCCGCGATTGGTGTCCCACTTATTTGAGCAAGGAGTTGGAAAATACCGAGTTCGGTCACCTGCTCACCATCACCGACGTTTTGCTGAAAGATTGGTCTGAAAACGGCACCATTCAGGAGGCGTTCTACCGCTATCCGTCACCGCCGCGATTTCCATTCGACCGGCCGTTATTTAAGAAGCTGGGATTGAGTGAGTTGGTATATAATTGGAATACATGGAACGCGATGTATGCGATTGATATGGATGAGGGGTTCACCATTTACACCCTCAACCGCACGGGTTCGCTTCCCGTTTCCTATTTCAACTCGCCTGAACGAAGTGTATCTGTCGGCTATCGGTATGAAAATCAGGCATATAACTATTTTGCCACGCTCGGTAATACCGACTTGGCGCGCGTGGTTCAATACACCGCGCTCTATCAGCTTTTCATGGATAACGGCATTACTTATTCGGGCTATCTCGGAAACGCCTTCCCAAAAAACAAACCCTATCTGCTCTATTCGCCCACGAAAAACCTGATGGACTTTTTCAAGAAAATGACTGAGGCACAAATCGACTGGATGGCCGACACCATCGCCGCCAAAATCTATGCCGACTACCAGAAGGGGCAGGTAACGAAGCAGTTGTCGCGCTATGAAAATCAATACAACTTTAAATATACCGACGAGCAGCGGGCCGACATTTACAAAAAGGTTTCCAAGGATGAGCGCAACGCCTTGCGGGCGGAAATTGCCGGCGTGAAGTCGCTGCTGAACGGATTGAATGATGCTGACTATAAGAAACTTGCGCGATATTTGTCGTACCCGCGCGGCATGCAGCAGGCGGGGCTCGCCAATTATACTTTGGTGATGCAGGCGCGGCGGCTGACACAGCTTCTGCGCCGTATCGGAAAAAACAACCTTTCCATTGTCGGGTTGGATTTGAGTAGCGTCAAAGACTTTTATGTCAACAGTTTGGCGGGTTCTTCTGCGCGGTATTTGAAAACGCCGTCGGTGATTGTTACTTACAACGACATGCTCACGACTGGCGGGCACAATCTGTCATCGGGCATCACGCGCGTGCATTCGCTCACCGGATACAAACGCGGAGGTGGTGGTTACCAGAGTTATCCGCAGGCGCAGGCGACACCGTCGCGGCCGAGCGGCGGAACTCCCTCGGCAGGCACAACGCCGAAGCCGAGCGGCGGCAAACCGTCGACCAGCTCCAAAGGCGGAAGCCGGCCGACTTCGAGTGGCAGCAAACCGGCGAGCGGCAAGTCCGCTCCGGCGCAAAACATCCGTCCCCGCGCGGAAGTTATCTCCACGGCCGCAAGAAGCCAGAGGGGATTTTAAGAGGGTGACAATTAACAATGCATAATTCATAATTCTCAATTCTCAAGTCCCAAGTCCTAAGTCTCAAGTCCTAAGTCTCAAGTCTCAAGTCCCAAGTCCATTATAATTATTTTGTTAATTTGCGAAACTCGAATTGATTATTGATGATTAATTTAAAAAAATCCCCTCTCGCCACCACCCTTCCTCCAAAAAATACTATTTTTGCACCCAAAATTTTCAACATGAAACGCATCGTCATTCTCACCCTTATATTTGCACTTTCACTCTCTGTTTCTTTCGCGCAGAAGAAAACGAAAACACCCGTCATCACGCATGACCAGCGGGTGACTTCTACCATGTTTGCCAATGGGTTAAAGGACTATTACCAGGGGAATTTTCAAAATGCCGAGAAAAATTTCATGAATGTTGTGCAAAAAGATTCCAAGCACGCCACGGCCTATTATATGCTGGGAAAGGTGAAAAAAGAGGCGAAAGATTATCCGGCAGCCGAATATTTTTTGCAGCAAGCCAGCAAAAATGACAAGTCTAACGCTTGGTATCTCAGCGAGTTGGCAGAAGTTTATGACTTGCAGGGAAAGCACAAAGAGTCGTCGGCGATTTGGAGCCAGGTGTGTAAAATGCAGCCCAACAACGAGAAATTTGTGATCAATTGCGCGGATGCCTATCTGCAATGCGGCGATGTGAAAAATGTGATGAAGTACTTGGATGTGTTGGAACAAATGGAAGGGCCCAACGAGGGCATTACCAATTTCAGGGTAGAAATTTTGTTGTACCGCAATGATGTGAAGGGCGCGGTTGCCGTGTACGATAAATTGATTAAGCAGTGCCCGACGGAGGCCGGATATTATGCGAAAGCTGCCAATATTTATATTTCTAACGATATGAGTGAAAAGGCGATACCTTATTTGGAGAAGGCCATCGCCATTGATTCCACCAACGGTGAGGCGCAGTGTGTGCTGGGCAGCTATTATTATACCCATGGGGACAAGGATGCCGCTTTTTTGTCGCACCTGGCCGCCATGAAATCGCCCGATGTGGAGGTGAACAAAAAACTGTCGATTTTGCGGCTCTACCTTGCGGATATGAACGACCTGAGTCAGGCGCCCCGACAGTTGGCGTTGGCGCGGGCCTTAACGGAAAGCGAACCCGAAACGATGGAGGGCTGGGCGGCAACGGCTTCTGTGATGGTGCGTCAGAAAAATTATGCGGACGCGGTGCCCTATTTTGAAAAAGCGTTGGACATTGACCCGGCGCAGTACTCTTTGTGGCAGGATTTCCTGTACTGCTTGGCCAAGGCGAAAAAGTACGACAAAATCATCTCCATGGAGAAAGACATCACAGAGATTTTCCCTACCAACGGCATGATGAATTACACGCTGGGAGACGCATATTTGCAAACCAACCATCCGACGGAAGCCCTCAAATATTTTGAAAAATCGCTTAAATATACGTACGACAAAAACGAACAAGGATACATTTATTCTGCGATGGCGGAGGCCTACGAGGCATTGGGAAATGCGGAAAAAGCCGCCGAATGTCGGAAAAAAGGAAATAAAAAATAGGGTAAAATTGTTGTAAATTTCTGATTTACAAATTTTTAAAAATGGATTTCAAAATTAGAGAAAAAATTTTTTGAAACTGTTGAATGGAATGAAAAAAGTTGTATTTTTGCAACCTCATTTTTGAGAAAGGTTCATTGAACGTTGCCTTGGTGGTGGAATGGTAGACACGAGGGACTTAAAATCCCTTGGGCATCGCGCCCGTGCGGGTTCAAGTCCCGCCCGAGGTACAAACCAAACCAAGTCACAATAAGCGGAAGTAGCTCAGTTGGTAGAGCACGACCTTGCCAAGGTCGGGGTCGCGAGTTCGAGCCTCGTTTTCCGCTCCATAAATCAGCACCGAAAGTTGCTGATTTTTTTTTGCCTATTTGTCAGCCGACCGCGACACGAAGTAATTGTAAATGAACAGATTCCCCACTTGTGGGAAACCAGCGCAATGTGGAGTACAACTTATGACTTTTATCGTAAGTATGAAAGTACGAGGAACATAATTAACCGTTTAACCGACGTTAACCGTTTAACCGAAATCACCGCTCAAACCACCGCAAAAGGCTCAATTTCTGCTTCTCTGCTTTTCCGTTGTAAGGATGTTCGCGCAATGGAAGGTTACAGCAGGTTTTGCCCGTCAGCACGGTTTGTGGGTGCGTGAACTCGCGGAATCCCCACTCGCCGTGGTACGCACCCATGCCCGAATGGCCGGTCCCGTTGAAAGGAACCCCCTTCACCATCAGATGGATGCAGACTTCATTGATGCAGCCGCCGCCGAACTGCTGCGTGCGCATCGCGCGGCGCGCCCACCGTTTGTCTTTTGTGAAAATATACATCGCCAGTGGATGCTCCCGCTGCGCAATGACTGACATAACATTCTCTATGTCAGCATCTTTGTAAGGCACAACCGGCAGCAGCGGACAGAATAGTTCGTGTTGCACGATGGGTTCGTTGATGTCAACGGGAAAGATGAGGGTGGGGGAGTAGCGGCGGTTTTCGCGGTTGCCGCAGCCGCCGAAGACGATGCGCTCGCGGTACTGTTCCGCTTCGTTGGCGCACTTGTCGTATGCCGCTTCAGTGATCAGTTTCGGATAGTCGGGATTTTCCACCGGATTATCTCCGATTTGGCGGGAGAATTCCGCTTTCAACTCTTTCAGAAATTCATCCGCAATTTCTTCTGCTACAGCGATTTGATTGATATTGATGCAGATTTGTCCGGCGTTGCAGAGTTTGAAGAAGGCGATTTTGCGGGCGGCGTCCTTTAGGTCGGCATCGCGGCGTACGATGCACCAGTTGCCGGTTTCGCCGCCCAACTCGAGGGCGACGGGCGTGAGGTTCTTGGCCGCTTCTGCCAGCACGTGTCTGCCCACGGCCGGCGAACCCGTGTAGAAAAT
>JAKSME010000033.1 GCA_024400785.1 Bacteroidales bacterium | reverse complement strand
TAACCGTTTTCACGTTTCCACCAAGTTAACCGTTTCCACGTTTAACCGTTTCACCGAACAATTTGTGCGGATGAGGAGACTCGAACTCCTACTCCTTTCGGAACTAGATCCTAAGTCTAGCGCGGCTACCAATTACGCCACACCCGCGTTAAATTTGAGGTTGCAAAAATACATTTTTTTTTCGTACCTTTGCCTCCAGAATCACAAAAAGCTGTTTTTGTATTAAATATTTATAAATCAATTAATTATATAAAACCAATCATTATGGCTAAATCACTTTTATTGGGAGTCGAAGCAATTGCTCAAGGCGCGCTTGATGCAGGTTTGTCTGGAGTTTATGCTTATCCGGGAACCCCCTCCACCGAAATCACCGAGTTCATTCAAAATTCGAAACAGGCCGTTGAAGGTAATGTCCACCGCATTTGGGCCGGCAACGAAAAAACCGCTATGGAATCCGCTGTCGGTATGTCATACGCTGGCAAACGCGCGATGGTCTGCATGAAGCATGTCGGCCTCAACGTGGCTGCAGACCCGTTCATGAATTCCTCCATCACGGGAGCCAACGGCGGTTTGGTCGTTGTTGTTGCCGATGACCCGTCGATGCACTCATCACAGGACGAACAGGATTATCGTTACTACGGCAAATTCGCCCTCATTCCGGTCATGGAACCTTCCAACCAACAAGAGGCCTACAACATGGTTTACGATGCTTTCGACCTGTCTGAGAAATTCCACACACCGGTATTGCTCCGCGTCACCACTCGATTGGCCCACAGCCGCGCCGGCGTAGAACGCCGCGAGGTCCGCAAGCAGAACGAACTCAGCATCTGCCAGAACCCGAAGCAGTTCGTACTTCTTCCGGTAAATGCCCGTAAAAACTACCGCGACCTTCTTGAAAAGCAACCCGCTTTCGAACAGGCAGCTGAAGAATCAAAATACAACTGGTACACAGAAGGTACCGACAAGAAGATGGGTATCATCACCACCGGTATCGGATACAACTACGTGATGGAAAATTACGTAGGCACGAAATGTCCCTATCCTGTTTTGAAACTTTCACAGTATCCTGCACCCACGAAGCTCGTGGCCAAAATGGTTGACGAATGCGAAAGCGTTCTCGTAGTGGAAGAGGGTTATCCGCTGATTGAAGACCAACTCCGCGGCATGCTCAACCGCACGGGCAAAATCATGGGCCGCTTGGACGGCACCCTTCCGCGCGATGGCGAACTCAACCCGAACCTCGTTGCCAAGGCCCTCGGTTTGAACGAAAGCTACGGCACTCCGGTTCCGGAAATCGTCGCTCCCAGACCGCCCGCGCTTTGCAACGGTTGTCCTCACGTTGACACCTACCTGGCCCTTAACGAAGCCATGAAGATGCATGGCCCCGGCAAGGTTTTCGCCGACATCGGCTGCTACACCCTCGGTGCCCTTCCGCCGTACAAAGCCATCTACACCACTCTCGACATGGGTGCCTCCATCACCATGGCCAAAGGTGCCGCCGACTCCGGCTTGAGCCCGGTTGTCGCCGTCATCGGTGACTCCACCTTCACCCACAGCGGTATGACCTCCCTGCTCGACTGTATCTACGAAAACACCCCCATCACCGTGATGATCCTCGATAACAGCACCACCGGTATGACCGGCGGTCAGGACAGCCACGCACTCGGCCGCATCGGTAACATCTGCAAAGGCCTCGGCGTCGCTGAAGAGCACATCCGCATCATCACCCCGCTCAAACAAAACCACGAAGCTAATGTGAAGGTTATTGAAGAAGAATTGGCTTATCAGGGCGTTTCTGTCATCGTTCCCACCCGTGAATGTATCCAGACGCTGAGCCGCAGAATGAAGGCACAAGCTAAAAACAAATAATCTTCAGGATTCGTAATTTATTAATTAGAAAATATTACAAAAATGAAAATAGATATCATCTTAGCAGGTGTCGGCGGTCAAGGCATCCTTTCCATCGCTTCCACCATCGGCGTTGCAGCCGTAAAAAAAGGTTTGTACCTCAAACAGGCCGAAGTCCACGGCATGAGCCAACGTGGCGGCGACGTTCAGTCACACTTCCGCTTGGCCGACCACGAAGGCGCTTCCGACCTCATCCCCGTGGGCAAGGTCGACATGATTATCGCTGTTGAACCCATGGAGTCTCTCCGTTACCTTCCTTGGTTGAATAAGGAAGGTTGGGTTATCACCAACGACCAACCTTTCATCAACATTCCCAACTATCCCGAAGAAGCAGCCCTGAAGGCAGAACTCAACAAATTACCCAACAAGGTTGTCATCAATGCCGACCAGATTGCCAAAGACCTGGGCAGCGCTCGCTCTGCCAACATGGTCATCCTCGGTGCCGCTGCCCCGTTCCTCCAGATGGAATACAGCGAAATCGAAGACGCCGTGCGCAGCATCTTCGCCCGCAAAGGCGACGCCATTGTCAACACCAACCTCGCCTGCCTCAAAGCCGGTTACGACTTCGCTCAGAAGAACAAATAACAACCGATAATTGTATAAAGTTGTAGAATCCCCTTCTACAACTTTATACTTTTTTATACTTCCCTCTCTCCCCTATCTTACACATTTTCAACCTTTAACCTTTAACGCCACTTATGGATAATAGTTATTCAGAAGAATTAATGAAAATATTGGAGGATGCCAAAAAAGTGGCCCTCCATTATCATTTTAAACAATTGGGCTGCGAACACATTTTCTATGCCATTTTAAAATATCCGGAAGAAAGTTTTACCAAACAGATTCTCGCCAGTTATTCTTTTAACATCGAAAAAGCGTGTTTTGACTTGGAATCGATGTTCAATGATGAAGATTTTGGTAGCGAAGGCGATGAAACCGGAGAATTGACATTGACGAAACAAGCGGAAAATGTGTTGCGCTCTGCGGGCCTTCATGCACGTTCATCGTTGAATCCACTCGTTGAGCCACAACACTTTGTGTTGGCTGTCCTCAAACCCGGTCCGTCGGCCAATGTTGTTCGCGACATGTTGAACAACATGGGTATCAACTATGCCTCTTTTCTTGAAAAGGTCAAAGGGGATGACTTATCGAGCCGTATGCGAGGTCGCGGTGAGAATTTCGGTTCTTTTGCCGGAGGTGACGATGACGAAGAAGAAGACCGACGCACCATCAACGCACGCAAGAACAGCAAGCGCAGCGCGACTCCGATGCTTGACAATTTCGGGAAAGACCTGACAAAATATGCAGAAGAGGGGAAACTCGACCCCATTGTCGGCCGCGAGAAGGAGTTGGAGCGCATCGCCCAGATTCTCAGCCGTCGCAAAAAAAACAACCCCGTGCTGATTGGCGAACCCGGAGTCGGCAAGTCCGCCCTCGCCGAAGGTCTTGCTATCCGCATCAAGGAGGGCCGCGTGTCGCGCACCCTGCTCAATAAGCGCATCATTGCCCTCGACATGTCGTCACTGGTGGCCGGAACCAAGTACCGCGGTCAGTTTGAAGAACGTATGCAGAACATCATCAACGAGTTAGAGAAGAACAAGGACATCATCCTGTTCATTGACGAGCTGCACACGATGGTAGGTGCGGGAGGTTCCCCCGGCAGCCTCGATGCATCCAACATGTTCAAGCCGGCCCTTGCCCGCGGTGAGGTCCAGTGCATCGGTGCTACCACACTCGACGAATACCGCCAGTACATTGAAAAAGACGGCGCACTCGAACGCCGTTTCCAAAAAATCATTCTCGAACCCACCACCCCGGAAGAAACCCTCGTCATCCTTAACAACATCAAGGACAAGTACGAAGCACACCACGGGGTTACCTATACCGACGAAGCCATCAAGGCCTGCGTCACCCTCTCGAACCGCTACATCACCGACCGCTGCCTGCCCGACAAGGCGATTGACGCCCTCGACGAGGCAGGTTCGCGCGTTCACATTCTTAACGTGCATGTTCCGCCGGCATTCCTCGAAGCAGAAAAGGAAATTGCCGCCCTTCAAGAACAAAAGGGAAAAGCCATCAAAGAACGTCTGTACAATACGGCGGCCGAACTGCGCGACAAAATCCGCGAGGCCACAGCGAAACTGGACACTATCAAGAACGAATGGAATGAAAATGCCGGACAACAGCGCGTCCCCGTCACCGAAGAAAATGTGGCAGAAGTCATTGCCATGATGACGGGTGTGCCAGTACAACGCGTTGCCAAGAGCGAGAGCGAGAAGCTTTTGCGCATGGCAGATGAGTTGAAAGGCAGCGTCATCGGCCAGGACGAAGCGATCGTGAAGATTGCCAAGGCCATCCGCCGCAACCGTGCCGGCCTGAAAGATCCCAACAAGCCCATCGGCACCTTCATCTTCCTCGGCCCTACCGGTGTGGGAAAAACCTACCTCGCCAAGGTGCTTGCCACCTACCTGTTTGACACGCCAGACGCGATGGTCCGCATCGACATGAGCGAATATATGGAGAAACATACCATCTCCCGCCTCATCGGTGCGCCTCCCGGCTATGTCGGCTACGAAGAAGGCGGACAACTGACTGAAAAAATCCGCCGCAAACCCTATTCCATCGTCCTCCTCGACGAAATCGAAAAAGCTCACAAGGATGTTTACAACGTCCTGCTGCAAGTCTTCGACGACGGCATACTGACTGACGGAATGGGCCGCAAAGTCGACTTCAAAAACACCATCATCATCATGACCTCCAACGTCGGTTCCCGCGAACTCAAAGACTTCGGACAAGACGTCGGTTTCAGCACCTCCGCCACCCAGGCCGGCAAGGACAAAAAGGTCCAGAAAATTCTTGATGGCGCGCTCAAAGCACAATTTCCGCCTGAATTTTTGAATAGAATCGATGATACCATCTTCTTCAACAGTCTTGAAAAAGAAGACATCAAGAAAATCATCCGACTGGAACTCAAGAAATTAACCGACCGCGTCGGCATGATGGGCTTGAATGTGACCATCACCGACGCCGCCACCGACTTCCTCGTACAGGAAGGTTGGGACGCCAACTACGGCGCCCGCCCGCTCAAACGAGCCATTCAAAAGCACGTGGAAGACATCCTCGCCGAAGAAATCCTCAGCAACGAAGGCCTCGAATCTGAAACTTTGATTGTGGACTATGACGATGTAACGGAAGACCTAACGGTGAAAAAAACAGGGAAATTACTTGAAGATCAACAGTAATCATCATTAAATCAAAATATTATGTCAGAATTAGAAAACGAACAGATGGGTACTACGCCCAAAGATGTCAAGCTGCCCGAAAACGCGTACCGCGAACTGAAGGAAGGCGAAGAGTACAAACCCATTCTGATGGCAGAAAAGAAATACCCCGAACTCAACGCATGGACGATAGTGTGGGGTATCATCATGGCCATCATCTTCTCCGCAGCCACCGCGTACGCCGGACTGCGTTTCGGCCAGGTTTTTGAAGCCGCCATCCCGATTTCCATCATCGCCGTCGGCGCCTCGGTCATCGCCAAGCGCAAAGGAGCTCTCTCCGAAAATGTGCTCATCCAGTCCATCGGTGCAAGCTCCGGTGTCGTTGTCGCTGGTGCAATCTTCACTTTGCCAGCTATTTACATCATTCAAGAAAAGAATCCCGGAATGCAGATCAATGTCAATTTTCTGCAAATCTTCCTCGCTTCCCTCATCGGAGGCTTCCTCGGCATTCTCTTCCTTATTCCGTTCAGAAAATACTTTGTATCGGACATGCACGGCAAATACCCCTTCCCGGAAGCTACCGCCTCCACTGAGATTCTGGTCTCCGGTGCTAAAGGAGGAAATCAACTTAAATTATTATTAATCAGTGGTTTAGTAGGTGGATTGTATGACTTTTTGATGACCACTTTCCAATTTTGGGCAGAAACCATTTCCACCCGTATGACCGGATGGGGCGAACATCTGGCGATGAACCACAAATTTGTCTTCAACATGAGCGGCACGGGCATTCTGCTGGGTACGGGCTACCTGATTGGGTTGAAATATGCGGCCATCATCTGTGCCGGTTCCTTCCTCTCCTGGTGGGTGATTGTTCCGTTGTTGGGACAATACGGTGTTGCCAGCGATGGCGCACTGATGAGCGCCATGGATCCCGACCTCATCTTCAAAAATTATGTCCGTTTGATCGGTATCGGTGGTATCGCCATGGCAGGCATTCTGGGGGTTATCAAATCGGCCGGTGTCATCAAGACTTCTATGGGTACCATATTTAAAAAGAGTAAGGGTGAAGAAAGCGCTCAGCAGCAAGTGCTTCGCACGCAACGCGACCTTTCCATGAAAATCGTCCTTTTCGGTTTCCTCGGTCTCGCTGGTGTCATGGCATTATTCTTCGCTTTCGGCGGTTTGCAAATGAATCCCGTCCAAATCATCGTTGGACTGCTGATTGTTTTCATCTTTGCATTTCTGTTCACCACCGTTGCCGCAACGGCCATCGCCACTGTGGGTAGCAACCCCGTTTCCGGCATGACGATGATGACCTTGATTCTTTCATCCTTCATTCTGGCCGCTGTTGGTTTGAACGGCACGGTGGGCATGGTTACCGCACTGATAGTCGGTGGTATTGTTTGTTCCGCACTCGCCATGGCCGGCGGCTTCGTCACCGACCTGAAAATCGGTTACTGGATTGGCACGTCGCCATACAAACAGCAGGCTTTCAAATTCGTGGGAACGCTCGTTTCCGCACTCACCGTCGGCGGCGTCATCATGATTTTGTCAAAAGCTTACGGTTATGGTGCGGCCCCGGATGCAACTCCCGAACAGTTGAAAGATGCCTTGGTTGCGCCGCAGGCCAACGCGATGGCCGCCATCGTCCAGCCGTTGATGTCGGGTGAAGGAACACCGTGGATTCTTTACATCGTGGGTGCGATTTTGGCACTTCTTCTCGATATGATTGGCATTCCGGCATTAGCCTTCTCCCTGGGTATGTTCATCCCGTTGGCGCTCAACATTCCGTTGCTCATCGGCGGCGCCATCGCTTGGTATGTCGGTAGCAGAAGCAAAGACGAAGAATTGAACAAAGCACGCAAAAACAAAGGTACACTGCTTGCCTCCGGTTTGTTGGCCGGCGCCGCCATCATGGGTGTGGTCAGCGCCATCCTCAAATTCGCCGACGTTGAGATTGCAACTACCAAAGCTTACCAGGCATCGCCTGCCTACAGCATTTTGGCCATCGTGATGTATGTCGCCCTCTGCGCGTACCTCATCTGGCATTCAATGAAAACAGAAAAGAAGTAAGTAAGCGTAAAAAGTGAATAGAAAGCGGCGAAACTCAGAATTTCGCCGCTTTTTGTTTGTCCATCAATGTCGCATCATTCAACCACACTGTAACCGCCGGTTTTTCGGCTGCCGGTATGCTCGATAAGTCCCTGCTTCTTGAGTTCGGCAACGCAGCGTTCAACAGTGCTCAACGAATATTGAGTTCCCGCCATGATGTCGGCCGTATTGCAGTTCGGGTGCTTTTCGATGTGCGAAAAAACGGTTTTGACCTTCACATCTGGCGGTGTCACCGGCTTCCGTTTAACGGTCGGTTGGTCAACGCATTCTTTAACCAGCACACTTTCTTCAGATTTGAATTTACGCATGATATCACGAACACTTGCAGATATTTTTTCCCGATTCACGCTGCCCAACTTGAAAGTGGTTGGTTCGTTTTGCCAAGGCATGATTTTCATTGTCAATAGGTCGCCAACGCACGAGCCGACATATTGCAACGGGACGAGCTCGGTACTCGTTATGCGGACGAAATCGTCATGAGCGAACAGTTGTTCCAGATATTTCAGAGAGCCAAGCCGCGTGAAACATTCATTCTGCACCGTATAAATATTGGTAAAATTCCGCTGTTGTTCACAATAGAAAATGTCATCAATGGCAATCAGATGAATGTTGTTTTGCTTGTCGGAAACATCCAGCTTACGAACATCCCGATAAACAATCTGTACTTCCTTTTCCAATAATTGGCGTAAAAACTGCTGTTCTCTAATCAAATATGGAAAGAAATTCGCGGCGAAGTTGCGCGCGACAATCAAGAACAGCGTTGTCGAAAAGAAACTCACCGGGCCTATCATGTGGATAACCTGCGAATTTATCGACATGATATAAGGAGCGGCAATGGCCAAATCCGCCACACCGACCGCGACAACAAGAATGGACAAGGCCACCCAATATGTCAGCGGTCTTTTGGAATAGAACTTAGGATAAAACAGAAAGTAATTGACGTAGATGGAGCCCAATAGGAGCGAACCCGATATTAACTCCTTATATACTTTGCCAGAGAATGGGCGCAGGACGCAGTTACGGCTATAAACCCAAAGAATGAAGGCACAAACGAGAAGATTCAGCAAAATAATGCCCACAGTTTTCAAGTGTTTCATTGCAATCCGATTTTGAATACAAGTACAAAAATAGTCAATTATCGCATACGCTGCGACAAAAGACAATTTTATCCCCTCACAACACGCCTTTTTCCACCACGCCCACCGCCAAAGCCATGTCAAGTTATTTTATTGAATATTAACTGGATGATTTGATAAAAGAGACTTATCTTCAGCCAGTATTCACATTTGCGGCTTTGAGGGGTTCACATTTTTGATGTGAAGGAATAAAAAATGGTGGAATGGTGGAAACGGTTAATGTCGGTTAACATCGGTTAAACGGGATACTTCCCCTTCTTTTAAAAGGGGTGCCCGGAAGGCGGGGCAGTCAGGATGGTTAAGCGTGGAAACGGTTAACGGCGGTTAAACGGTATACTTCCCCTTCTCTTAGAAGGAGTGCCCGTAGGGCGGGGTAGTCAAGGCGGTTAAACAGGATGCTTTCCCTTCTTTTAGAAGGGGTGCCCGTAGGGCGGGGCAGTCAAGGCGAAAGAGACACACATAAATCACGCAAGACAACATATATATAATACGCCCCAAAAATAAAAAGTCCGGTTTCCCTGTGTAGGAAAACCGGACTTTTGAATTTCTACAAAGCGGTTCCGCTTATTGCTTTACCACGCGGACATTGGCTTTGACCACGTTGTTGGAAACAACGCGCATCATGTAAATGCCGTCGGCGTAGTTGCTGAGGTCGATGGTGGCGTGACTGCCATTCAAGCTCTGTGAAGCAACCATCTTTCCATATACATCATAAATGTAAAGAACGGAGGTTTCATTGGTAGCCGTCCATTCAACGTAGCAAACACCATCCGTCGGGTTCGGGAACACCTTGAAGTTGATAGCGTTGTACTCGTTGATACCGATGTAGGTGAAGGTCTGCTGATTCGTCCAATCGCTGGTGGCGTTTTCACCGCAAGCAGATTGAATCTGAACGCTAACCTGGTCGCCGTCCTGCAAACCCGGAATTTGGAAGCTGTTGGTGCTGGCCATAGCGGTCTGTTCTTCGCCACCATTGACGGTATAACGGATGTTCCAACTGTCGGCGTCGCTGGTCCAAGAAAGCAAGCCGCTGGCGGACATGGTGACGTTGGTGGGAGAGAGACAGAGGGTGGTGTTGAAAGAAACGGCATCGCTCCATGCACTGCTGTGGGTAGCGTCGCAAACCGCCTGAATCTGAACGGTTACGTTGGCATTGTCGGGCAGATTGGAGATGGTGTAAATGGGATTGTGGGCAACAATGACGGTAGTGTCACCATTAACAACATATCTCAAATTCCAGGAAGAAGCATCACCTTCCCAACGGATAGTGTGATATTCGTCGATCGTAATATTAGTCGGTGTTTCGCAACCGAGATGGATGTCGATATCATCGATAGCAACACTGTAGTATGATGTGCTGTAACTCCATTTGAAAGCGAGACGAGCATTGGCCGGGAAGGTCTGTTCATTCAAAGCATAAGTGTAAGTCATCGGAGTGCTGGAAGAAGTGAGCATGGCCAATGAAACGAAAGTGGAGGCGTCGTCGGCATTTGTCATATAACCTGCGTACAAAGTGCCATAGGAAGCGCTTTCCATCTTCACTTTGAAACTGACTTCCAAAGTATTCAATGCATTAGAGAATAACGGAAGAACTGCGAAGTTGTCGCTACCGTAGGTAGAGCTGCCAGAAGTCATTACGAGGCTATTGGTGCCAGTGGGTGAATAAGTTCCATTATAAACGTGAGGAGCGTAACCGCTACTTGAACCACCGTAGATGAAATTCCAACAGTCGGGTTGTTCGGTGAAAGTGCTGATGGAGTTTGTGGTTTCGTATGACTGGAAGTTCTCCAAGTAAGGTTGCTGCATGGTGATGGTGATAGCATCGCACAAAGTCATAAAGTTGACGCTATCGGACCATTCAGATACGTCTTCACCGCTACAGATAGCGCGAACCAAGACATTGTAATGGCTGGTGGCAGCAAGGCCGGAGATTGTCACAGACGTACTGGAGACGATGGTGTCGACATCATTGCCGACAGTAACTTCCCACTGGGTTTCTTCGCCGATGGGTTGCCAGCTGATGGTGGCGCCGTTCATGTCGATATTGTCAACGGTGACATTTTGCGGACGGATGCATGAGGGAGCGATGCGGACGCGGATATTATCCACGAAAGCGTAATAGGAAGAGGAAGAAGTACCACTGTAGCAGAAAGCGAGACGGGCGTTGGCCGGAATTGTGCCGTATTGAGCCAGATAGATTTCGTAATGGCTGTAACCATTGCTGTAAAGTTGATACGAAATTGTGTCGAGAGCAACGTAAGTGCTTCCATTGGCAACATCTGTCATATAACCGAAAGTTAAATTGTGATATGAAACAGTTGACATGGCGGCATCAAAATCGAACTCGAGTTCGGCCATTGGATTGGTAAAGGTAGGAAGTACAGCATAAGTGTTGTTGCCGTATGTGGTACCCGTTGCAGTGGTCATTACAAGTACATTATTGTTGGGTGAATAAGTAGAACTTCTTAAAATATGAGGCGCATACCCTGTTGAAGTTCCGCTGTAGTTAAATCCCCAACAATCAGGAGTTTCACCGGCGGCACTTACAGAGGTTACAGCGGTGTAACTTTCAAAGTCATCGGTATAGAAGTCGGTGGCGGTGATGGTCATCGGATCGCAAGCGGTGGTGAACTCAATATCGTTTAATGTCCAATAAGAATAGTCATTTTCGCCACAGACTGCACGAACATTCACCGTATAATCGGTGTTGGAGGTCAAACCAGTAAGCGTGAAAGGATTGGTAGTAGCGGGGATGATAGAACCGTTGCAGTTGATTTCCCATTGATTCTGGGTGGTGTCGGCAACCGTCCAACCAATTTGTGCACTGTTGTTGGTGATTTGCGTTACAGTAATATTTGACACTTCGCTACAATCCGGAATCACTCGCAACAGGATGTCGTCGACGCAGCAATACCAGCTGGTGGTGCTGGTGGCATAAGCCCAACGGAAAGCCAAGCGCGCACCGGCCGGAATGGTATAGCCAGACAAATCAAGCACGTGGTCAACACGTCTCGGAGTGCTGGAATAAGCATTGCTCGGAATAGTGGTTAACGCGGTAAAGTTGGAAACAGCGGTGCCGTTGGAAACATAACCCACCGTAAGTTGGCCGGAGGTTGAACTTTCCATAGCTGTGCTGAACAAAAATTGCAAAGTATTCAATGCATTGGTAAATTCGGGAAGAATTAACAACGCCGTATTTGAGGAGTTGCCAGACATAAAGATGCAGTTGTCGTTTGGTGTCGGGCAATAGGAAGTACCGTTGTAAACGTGCGGCGCGTAGCCGGCAGAACCCGTCCAATATCTATCCCAACATGACGGGATTCCACTGTCAGTACTGTAAGTTGCAGAAGGCCAACTGGTAAAGTCTTCGCTAAACGGATTATCGAAGGTGATGGTTCTGGTTTCGCAAAGCGTGGTGAATACGAACGGCTGACTCCAGTCGGAAGTGTCGGTAGCGCTGCAGAATGAACGAACGCGAACTGAATAACGGGTGCCACTGGTAAGATCAGTCAAGGTGAAGGGGTTGGTAGTAGCAGCGATGGTGTCGCCGTCGATTTCGATTTCCCAATTGCCTTCGCAATGGAAGGAGTTCCAACTCAAATCGACAGAATTAGCAGTGACGTTGGAAACGGCCAAAGTATTCGGAGTGGGACAGCTGGGTTGGAGAGCAACAACAACATTATCTATGAAATTATAGTCAGTATATGAGTTGTTATTGACAACTCTGAAAGCCAAACGAGCGCCGACAGGAATTCCCTGGCCGATAGAGAACTCAAATTCGTTGAGACGGTTGGTGCTGTAATAAGCATGGGGCACGCTGGTCAATTCAACGAAAGAGGTGGAATCGGCGGGGTTGGTCATGTAACCCAAAGAGAGCTGTGAGTATGCGGTGCTTGAATAGTGTGAATAAGCGAAAGAAACCTGCAAAGTGGACAAGTCATTGGTGAAGAGCGGGAAGACTACGTAAGTTCTGGGGCCGTAGGATGCAGAAGCGTAGGCATACATCATTAAAGACTGGCTGCCGCTAACCGGGCAATAGGTATTGCTGGTGGATACGTGCGGTGCATAACCGAGGGAGCTTCCGGTATAAAGAGTTTCCCAACAACTGGGCATCGAACCAGCGGTGGTGTAAGAAGTACCCGTGATACTGTCGAAGTTTTCTACAAAAGGAGCCGTGGCCGTAATGGTAAAGGCATCGCAAGGCGTGTTGAAAACAATTTCCTGACTCCAGTCAGAAGTATCGGTAGCGGAACAAAGTGAGCGAACACGTACATGATGCTCGGTATTGGCGAGAAGGCCACTGATAGTAAATGGATTAGTGGTAACCTGCTGAACATTGCCGTCGCATTCAACTTCCCAAGTGGTAGCCCCCGACAGGGTAGTCCAACCAATAGTGACACTGTTGGGGAGAATATTGGCAGCATAAACATCCGTAGGTCTCAAACAGTTGGGAGCGATGCGAACACGGACATCATACAATGCGCAAGTACGATAGGAGGAGGTAAGGTCGCCATATTTGAAAGCGAGACGGGCGCCCACGGGAATGTCATTAGCATAAATGGAAATCGGAATCTGGTAATAGTCGGCGCCGCTGGCCGGAGCCGGAGCATTTATTGAAAGCATTGACACAAAGTTGTTGGTATCCATATCTGTAATGTAACCCACATACAAAGTGCCGTAAGCGCCTTCCATCGTTACACCAAATTCAAGTTGCAAATCCGTCAAAGGATTGGTGAATGACGGCATGACGGCGTAGTTAGTGTAACCGTATGAAGCACCATAGCCGGAGACGATGGCAAAACAAGTATCGCCGGAAACAGCAAACGAGCCGGTATAAACTGCCGGAGCATAGCTTGCAGAAGTACCCGTGAAAATAACGTCCCAACAACCCGGAACATCGCCCGGATTGGTGTGGCTCTGGCCGGTAACAGGAGTATACGAAGTGAAATTATCTGAATAAGGATCTGCTTCAGTAATTGTAAGTTCGGTACAGGGAGTTTGGAAAATCAATTCAGATGACCAAAGGGACTGATCGGTAGCTGAGCAGATGGCTCTAACAGAAACGTGTTGTGTGCTGTTCGGATAAAGGTTTTCCAAAACAAACGGATTGCTGTCGGCGGAAATAATCTGGCCATTCAGCATGATTTCCCACTGGGTTTCCTCAGAATGAGAAGTCCAACTGATTTCCGCGCTGGTAGGAGTTACATTGGAAGAAGTCAAGTCAGTCGGTCTCAGGCAAGAAGGTTTGATACGAACAACAATGTCATCAACGAAGAAATAGTCGCTGTTGGAGGTCATATTCAAATGTCTGAATGCCAAGCGAGCACCAGAGGGAATATCTGCGGCTTCGATGTTGTATTCAAATTCATTGTATCGCGTAGCGCTATAATAAGCGTGGGGAAGTTCCACCAATTCCACGAAGGTGGTGGAGTCGGTCGGGTTGGTCATATAGCCCAAGGAGGTGTGGGAATAAGCCGTAGATGAGTAATGAGAATAACCAAAAGTAATTTGCAGCGTGTTCAACTCATTGGAGAAGAGCGGGAAAATAGCATAAGTTCTCGGACCGTAGGAAGTGCTGCTGGAAGCATGCATGAAGAAGGCCTGACTGCCTTCTGCCGGAACGTATGAGTTGCTGGTACAAACGTGGGGAGCATAGCTTGATGAACTTCCAGTGTAAAGTTTTTCCCAACAATTGGGCATCGGGCCGGCGCTCAAGTATGAAGTACCTGTGTAATTCGTAAAGTCTTCTGTGAAAGGTTCGTTATCCGTAATCGTAACCTCGTTACACG
This sequence comes from Bacteroidales bacterium, assembly GCA_024400785.1. GTDB lineage: Bacteria > Bacteroidota > Bacteroidia > Bacteroidales > WCHB1-69 > UBA1756. Next base: position 2,088 of record JAKSME010000033.1, on the reverse strand, counting down.
GAGTATTGAAAGTCAACATGCTCGACCAATCCGATTGATCAGTGGCGGAGCAGACGGCGCGGACGCGGACGTGCTGAACGGTGTCGGCTGTCAAACCCGTCAGCATATACGGATTTTCTGTCACTTGGGTAACGATGCCGTTGCATTCAACTTCCCAGGTGGTTTCGCCGTTACGAGCGGTCCAAGAGATGGTGGCCTTGTTGGGTTGAATGGTAGTAACTTGGAGATCAAGCGGTTTCAAACAAGTGGGTTGGAGACGAACTCTCAAATTGTCGATAAATATATAGTCGTTGGTGGAAGTGCTATTTGAAGCTCTCAGCGCCAAGCGTGCGCCGGCGGGGATGTTTTCCCCTTCGATATCATATTCAAATTCGTTGTAACGGTTGGTAGAATAATAGATGTGCGGCACATCTGCCAACTTAACGAAAGTGGAACTATCGGTGGTGCTGGTCATATAGCCGACAGACAATCGGTTGGCAACCGTAGAGCTGTAGTTGGAGTGAACGAAGGAAATTTGCAACGTGTTCAGCGGATTACTGATTTCGGGAAGGATGACGTAGGTGCGGGGGCCGTAGCTCGAACTACTACTGGCCGTGATAGAGAGGGCCTGACTACCATCTTCCGGAACGTAGGAGTTGCTGGTGCAAACGTGCGGTGAATAGCCAGCTGATGATCCGGTATAAATGGTACTCCAGCAGTTCGGCAGTGTGCCAGCGGTAGAATAAGATGTTGCTGTAAAGGAATTAAAATCTTGATAGAATGGATTCTCCTCTGTGATATTGATGACACCGCATGCAGTATTTATGGTGATGGCATTGCTCCAAGCAGAAGTGTCGGTGGCACTGCAAAGCGAGCGCACACGAATAGAATAGGTGCTGCTCGGCTGCAAATTGGTGATCGTAAACGGATTAGTGCTGGCAGGAACGATTTCGTTGTCGTTCAACATGATTTCCCATGCAGAAGCGCTGGAAGTCCAGCTCAAATCAACGCTCGTAGTTGTGATGTTGGATGCGGTAACTCCCGTGGGTTTCGGACAAGAAGGGGGAGTGGTAATCATGATGTTGTCGATACCGCAGCAATACCATGTTGAATTGTGGTACCAACGGAAAGCCAAACGTGCGCCAGCGGGGAGGGAAGGCAAAATGACTTCACCTGGAGTGCCTGTAGCATAAGGAGTCATAGTTTCAATCGCAGTGAAACTATTAGCATCTGTGGTGCTCGTTACGTAACCTACAGCCAACGTACCATAGGAAACATTTTCCATACGATAGTCAAAGGTTAGAACATAATTGAGCAAGTCATTGGTAAATTCCGGCAGAATTGCAATGTTCGTGGCACCGTAGTCTGAGGATGAGCCGGAAATGAACAACAAGCAATTGGTTCCCGTCGGATTATAGCTTGAACCGGAATATACTTTGGGAGCATAATTTGCATTCGTACCCGTGGCAATTCTTTCCCAACAATTCGGCATGCTGCCAGCTGTTGAGTAGGAACTTGAAGCAGCATAGCTTTCAAAGTCTTCCATAAATGGGTTGCCACTTGTAATAGTAATCGGATTGCATTGGCCGAATGCGGTCACACAAGTAGCCAACATAATGGCAACAAATGCTGCCATCATTTTCATCTTTTTGTAAAGATTTTTCATAACTAAAGATTTGATTAATAATATATTACAGATAAATTTTATTCTTATTGATTTTCTTCACCATCAAGCGACAAATTTATTCTTTTTTTCTGATATTTTCTCTCAATGATATCAATTTTCATCAAAAGATTTTTTTTATAAAAAAACGCCTCCCCTCTCGATTCCTTCTTACATTCACCTCCACTTTCATCCAAATTTCGTACTTTTGCCGCCAAATTCAAAAGCAGAAAATGGAACAGAATTATTTTGCAGATCCCACCGCTGTTGTTGACCCTGGCTGTCACATCGGCGCGGGCACAAAAATCTGGCATTTTTCACACCTAATGACGGGCTGCACCCTGGGTGACGGCTGCAATATCGGTCAAAATGTGTTCATTGCTTCCGGGGTGACATTGGGAAAGAACGTAAAGGTGCAGAACAACGTGTCGATATACGCCGGTGTG
>JAKSME010000032.1 GCA_024400785.1 Bacteroidales bacterium | reverse complement strand
CTTCCCGTTCCGATCAGTGAAGTTAACGCCGACCGCGCCGGTGGTACTGCCTGGAGAAGGTGGGAGAGTAGGGCGTCGCCCAATTCCTTGCGGGCCCCTCTTGATCGAGGGGCCTTTTTTATTTTAAATCCTTCCCTCCCACCCGTCTGCGGCGCCCCCCCCCCGCGCAAACGGATCGATGAAAATCAGAATCATCCCCTGTTGTCTTGCCGCTTTATGGTTTGGCAGCCTTTGTGACCTTCAGGGGTTGGGCGAATGGTGGAAGTATTTTGTTGTTGTTTATATGCTCGTGAAAATCAATCTATACTCTTCTCCGAAAAATTTGTAAAAAATTTTGATTTATTTGAAATATGGGAATATTATGTAATTTTGCAGCACTATTTTCTTTATGAATTTTGTCTCACGCACTTCGCAAAATTCGGAGACTGATGAATGAGTATAATTTGATGTCCTTTTATATTTTCAAGTAAAATTTTATTGAATTATGGAGCCTGCAGCAAAATATCGTGCTATTAAAATTTTGTCCCTCATTCTTTTTTTCTTGGCATTATTCCTTCTTTTCATTTTTTCTTTGATTCACGCTCTATTCGGAGTCGGTTTGATGCTCGCTACGTGTGTCATTTCCTTGCTCTATTTTTTTGCAGCAAAAAAGAAGGGTGCGAAAATCAAGCATTTAACAACGAATGATGGCTTCCGAATTATTTTAGAAGATAATCAAGAAAATTTCTTTATCGCATCAAAACCAACCATCAATCAACTTCATGCTTTGGCAAAAGAAATTATGGCTAAGAAGGAATTGTATGAACACATTGACGCCCATCAAATTGGTTGGATCAGCAAATGGGATTCGAGTGTGTATAAATTATACCGCTTCGTCGCCATGGATATGGTTCTTGGATGTGAAAAAATGGGCATCGAAAAAATATTATGGTTTAATGTATGATTATTTTAAGCTATTGGCCAAATATACCGGGAAACTCACGGAACAAGAGGTGGAATTTTTGAATAAAATAGCAGATTTATACAATGGTTTGTCCGAAGTATAATGTTGTTGTGAATAATTAAACTGTATATTTCCCGCACCGTTTCCTTTGGGGATTTTATTTATCAGAGGGAAAGGTGCGAAAAAGTGAGGGAAAATAGAAGTCCTCAAAAATATGGAAATAAGCAAGCGAATTATCCGTCTTTTGAGGATAAGTATGATGAAAGCTTCAAACAGCAGTTGGCAGACAAACCGTTTAGCATTGACATGTCAATATCGGTACGGCGGCAATATCTTTTCCAATAGAAGATTTGCCGTAGTCAAAATGCGAAAAGGGAATTTCGGAAATGCGTTTGGCTTTCGTTATTCGCTCAAGAGGTCATCAATCACTTTGTCCAATTCTGCGGAATGCTTTTTGATATAGTCTTGTGCTGACGCTTTCAGCGCTTCGATATTTTTCTCGCTGCCATCATCCATGTCTTCGCTTGCCTTTCCGATTTCCGGAGTGAGACGGATATATTGGTCCAAACAGTCTTCGGCCTCAAATAACTTTTTAACTTGGTAACTAATAACCTCGGCTCCAGAAGATTGCAAAATATCGATAACGGGAAGTGCCCAGGAAATAAGTCCCCAGCCCTTCGCTTTGGCATAGATGTATGACTTGCTGACGCGGCCGGTTCCGATAGAAACAACGTACATATCGTGGATTTTCGGTGCGAGGTTGTTTTCTGCCCATATTTTTTTCTTTGCCTCAATGATGGCACAAAGGGAAGGGTCGTTGGCAAAGATGCCACCGTCGACCAAACATTTTTTTGTGCTTCCCATGGACATGATTTCTGCAGCGGGGAAATAGGTCGGAGCAGCTGAGGTCGCGCGGGCAATGTCTCTCAGTCGGTAGTCGCGTTTTTTGTCTCGTTTTGCAGACTCGGTGTCGAAGAGCACGGCCTCGCGGTTCGTGATGTCGTAAGCGGTAATTAAGCCTTCGGTTTCGGCGTCCGAAATCTTGGAATCTCCAAAGATGTCCTTCAGTACATTTTCGATATTTTTGGCTGGGTATTGTGAATCAACAAGGCGTCTCAATTTGTTGAACCCATTTTTTTTGAAAATGATTGGACCTCCATTTTCAAACAGCTCAACGGCTTTGCTGCAATCCATTTTCTGACCTTTGTGATTGTAAAGCATTGAACAGGCGAGCATTCCACCCGCACTGGTGCCGGCAATCATATCGAAATAGTCGGCGATGCGTGCGTCTGCGTTTCCAGAGCGTTGGCGCAACCGGAGTTCCATTTCCTGAAGAATCATTGCGGGAAGGATGCCGCGGATTCCGCCACCATCAATAGAGAGAATCTTGTATTTTTTCATAAATAATGCGTTTTTTGGGCTTTCAGAGGAATTGTTTTCCCAATGAAAATTTTAAGTTGGCAAAAATACGGCTTTTCAATTTTTATTTCAAGTGAAACCATTAAATTTTTTTTCGAGCTGCGATTTTTATCTATATTTCATGTATTTTTGCAGACCATTACTTTTAATTGATAATTAATTGATGAATAGTATTTTAGGTTATATAACTTGGACGGTTAGCCCCGTGGCTTTTTCATTGGGAAGTCTTCAAGTTCGATGGTACGGCATTTTGCTGGCATTGGGCTTTGTGTTGGCCTATATCACGCTGCAACAGGTCTGGAAGTTGGAAAAGCTAAATCCTAAAACCTTGGATAAGTTTGCCATTTGGACCATCGTTTGGTGTGTGGTGGGCTTGCGCCTATGTCACTGCTTGGTTTATGACAATGATTATTACCTCACCGGTGAGCATTGGAAGGAGATTTTTTTGCCTATTGATGCGGAGGGGCACTTTGTGGGTTATGCGGGTTTGGCCAGTCATGGCGGTGCAATAGCCATGTTGCTGTGGCTCATCTATTTCTGCTATACTCGCAAAATGAATTTCTTCTGGTTGATAGACCGGCTCTGTTTGGTGATTCCGATTGCGGCGGCCTTTGTCCGTTGTGGAAACCTGATGAATCATGAAATCGTTGGCAGCATCACACAGGTTCCGTGGGCTTTCGACTTTACCGACGGAGGATTCGGAATTGCCGGAACTTACCGTCATCCGGCGCAGCTTTATGAGTCATTGGTGTATCTCACGCTTTTTGTATCTTTGGTGGTCTATTATTTCAAGTTTGCCAAAGGAAATGTTGCTCCCGGCCGCATCGCCGGAGTCATGCTTACCACGATTTTTGTCGCCCGTTTTTTGATTGAATTTGTGAAGGAAGACCAAGTGGCTAAAGAGGCCGGAATGTCCATCAACATCGGGCAGCAACTGAGTATTCCGTTCATTTTGCTCGGTGTGGGGCTGCTGGTTTATTCTTTTATCAAGAAAGACCAGATTCCGCACTATGTGGAGAAGAGTGCTACTACTAAAAAATAACCATTAACTAATTATTTATGCAAGAAAAAGATTTTCGCGTTGGTACGCGCATTGACCATGAAAAATATGGGGAAGGCATTATCAGTCAGAACAACAACCTGACAATCAAGGTGGTTTTTCTCCGTGGAACCGGAGAGGTTGAATTTTCCAAGGCCAATGTCGAATTTGAGGTTTTGGCAGAAAGTGAAATGCCGGACGACGGTCGTCCGCGTTTGAATGTCCAGGAATTTGAGCGCATGTTGACCATGGTTCTGAATAAATATAATGGAATTGAATACCGTGCGGCCCTGGGTAAAAAGTGGGAAGGCGGCACCATGACTTTGCAGCCGGCTAATCCGGAGTTGAAGCCGAAAGAGATTCCGATTGAAACTTTCTTCCATAAAATCGTCATGATGCGCGACCGTTTGCGCGTTTTGGAACAAAATATCAACAGCCATCCGGGCCTTTCTGATGAAGATAAGGTGAACCTACAACAGTATATCACCAGAATTTACGGCTCTATGACTTCTTTCAATATTTTATTCGACGATAAAAACGATTATTTCGTGGGAAGCAAGCTGTAATATTTGTTACTTTTGTCTATAATTTTCAACTTAAAAAATAAACTTTAAAGATGATTCAAAGAATTCAATCACTTTTATTGCTCATCGCAGCAGCACTGGCCGTTACGGTCAATTTTATCAATGTTGGAACTATTACTTTGGGCGATGAAATTCATTATCAATTCAATTCCTTTACGCTGGACCAAGTGTGGGAAGGCACTTCGCAAGCCGTGATGCACACGACTTATATTGCTGTGCTTTGGTTCGTTTCAGCCATTCTTTCTCTGGTTACGATTTTCTTTTACAAAAACCGCCAGACGCAGATTCGTTTGAATGGCATCAACATGTTGGTAATGTTGGCGGCTTTGGTTGTGATGTTGTATATTTATCCGAATTTGGTTTTTGAAAAGGCCGATTGGTTTGAAAATGGCATGATGGTTAATTTCAATTATTGGACATTGTTGTCATTGATTCCTGCGGTGTCACTGTTCTTTGCCAACCGTGCCATCAAGAAAGATGAAAAGCGCGTGAGAGCCGCGGATCGTTTGAGATAAAATACGAATTATGTTGGATTTCATCACATTTGGTGTTGCAGATTGCATCGACATTCTCCTTTTTGCAATTATATTGTATTATGTTTACAGATTGCTGAAAGGAACAGCGGCTGTTCGTATTTTTTGGGCAATAGCCATTTTGTATGTTTTGTGGAAGGTGTTGAGTGCATTACACATCACCATGGTGGGCGAAATCATCGGGCAGTTGATCAGCGTGGGGGTCATCGCGATTTTCATTGTGTTCCAACCTGAGATTCGCAAGTTTTTATTGATGATAGGCAATGCCCGAATACTCAGGCTGTTGCATTTTCATAAGAAGGAAGACACGCTGTTCGTGCCGGAAATTAACGCGGTGGTTCGTGCCTGTCGTCGCATGTCGGATTCAAAGACGGGTGCTTTGATTGTTTTTGAGAAAGACACTCCGTTGGAAGAGCCGATTGCCACGGGCGAGAAACTGGATGCCATTGTATCTCGTGAGCTGATTGAAAATATCTTCTTCAAAAACAGTCCGTTACATGATGGTGCATTGATTATTCGCAACCACAGAATCGCAGCGGCGCGTTGCATTTTGCCGGTTTCCGAGCGTGAAGACATCTCTACGGATTTGGGTTTGCGCCACCGTTCCGCCATCGGTGTCACCGTGTTGAGCGATGCCGTCGTGGTGGTCGTTTCCGAACAAACCGGCAGCATTTCGCTTTGCCGGGGTGGTGACATTACGCACGGAATTTCTCCTGTGGTATTGGAAACCATGTTAAAAGATATTTTTGTGAATAAAAAAGATGACGTGGTTGCCACGAAAGAGGAATAATCATTTATGAATAACAACCTTGATCCTTCGAAAAAGCGCCTTTCGGCAGCGGAAAAAGAATTTGAAAAGGCCATCAGGCCTGGCGATTTCCACAATTTTTACGGTCAGCCGAAGGTGATTGAGAATATCAATGTCTTTGTCCAGGCTGCCCGCGCCCGCGGCGAGGCCCTCGACCATGTGCTCCTTTATGGCCCGCCCGGTCTGGGAAAAACCACCCTTTCCCACATTATAGCCAATGAAATGGGTGTCAATCTGAGAGTTACATCGGGCCCCGTGATTGACAAGCCGGGTGACTTGGCGGGGTTGCTTACCAATCTGGAACCCAATGACGTCCTCTTTATCGACGAAATCCATCGTTTGTCTCCCGTGGTGGAGGAATATCTCTATTCTGCCATGGAAGACTACAAAATCGATATTATGATTGAGTCGGGGCCAAGCGCCCGAAGTGTGGAAATCGCGTTGAACCCGTTTACGCTGGTGGGAGCCACCACCCGTTCCGGCTTGCTGACCGCGCCTCTCCGTTCCCGTTTCGGTATTAACTTGCGTTTGCAATATTATGATGCTCAGACACTTGCAAAAATCTTGAAGCGTTCGGCCTCGATTTTGAAGATAGAACTTTATGATGATGCGGCTTTGGAAATTGCCAGTCGCAGTCGCGGAACACCGCGTATCGCGAACTTGCTTCTGCGCCGCGTGCGCGACTTCGCCCAAATCAAAGGCAACGGAGTGATTGATTCTGAAATTGCGCAAGTGGCATTGGCAGCGTTGAATGTCGACCAACACGGTTTGGATGAAATGGACAACCGCATTTTAAGTACGATTATCGATAAATTCAAGGGCGGTCCCGTCGGGCTTACCACCATCGCAACCTCTGTGGGCGAGGATGCCGGCACGGTGGAAGAAGTGTACGAACCCTTCCTCATCCAAGAAGGTTATTTGATGCGCACCCCTCGCGGACGTGAGGCTACTGACTTGGCATACAAGCATTTAGGTAAGAAACGTGCCGGGGATGACGGCGTTCAGTTGGAATTGCTATAGCACATGGAATACAAAAATCCCCAGACTGCACTTGCCAGTTTGGGGATTTAAGGATTGAAAGGTTATTGCGTTTTTACATTTATTCGATGATGAAGGCCACAGCGTCTTTCATCGAATCAAAGTAGTGGAAATTCATGTTTTCGATGTAAGTCTTGTCGATTTCTTCAATATCTTTCTGATTGGCAGAAGATAAGGCGATGTCGTAGATGCCGGAGCGTTTGGCAGCCAACACTTTTTCATTCAGTCCGCCAACGGGAAGAAGTTTTCCGCGCAAGGTGATTTCCCCCGACATGGCCACTTTCGCTTTTACTTTTCTGCCCGTGAAACAGGAAACCATCGCCGACAAGATGGTGATGCCGGCGGAAGGACCGTCTTTGGGTGTCGCACCTTCGGGAACGTGAACATGAATGTTTTTTTCTTGGAAAACTTTGTCTTCTATTTGAAAATCAGCAGCATGAGATTTGATATATTCGTAAGCGATGGTGGCAGATTCTTTCATGACATCACCCAAGTTGCCCGTCATGGTAAGGCCGCCTTTACCGGGAGAGGTGACGCATTCGATGAAGAGGATTTCTCCCCCGACGGAAGTCCATGCCAAACCGGTAGCGACACCGCAGGTGTTTTCTTCCAATGACTTTTCTTTTTGGAAGATGGGAGCGTGGAGAATCTCTTTCAGGGTGTCTTCAGTAACTTTCTTCTTCAATGTTCCGTCTTGCACGTATTTAGCAGCGTTATGGCGGATGATTTTGGCAATGGTTTTCTCCAGTGTTCTCACACCGGATTCGCGTGTGTAGTCGGCAATGATTTTTTCGATGATTGTATCGGAGAAGGAGAGTGATGTGCGAGTCAACCCATTTTCTTTCAATTGTTTAGGAATAAGATGTTTTTTTGCGATGTTGACCTTTTCTTCCAAGAAATAACCGGAGATGTCAATCACTTCCATACGATCGAGGAGGGCGGGCGGGATGGTGCTGAGGGAATTGGCCGTTGCAATGAAGAGGACTTTGGAGAGGTCGTAGCCGATTTCGAGATAGTTATCGGAGAAGGCGAAATTCTGTTCTGGGTCGAGTACTTCGAGCAGAGCGGCGGACGGATCCCCTTGGACGTTCATTCCCAACACTTTGTCGATTTCGTCGAGGACGAAAACAGGGTTGGAAGTGCCCGCTTTTTTGATGCTTTGGATGATGCGGCCAGGCATGGAACCGATGTAGGTTTTTCTGTGTCCGCGAATTTCAGATTCATCGCGCAATCCACCCAATGATACGCGTATGTATTTGCGTTTCAACGCGTTGGCGATGGAGCGACCGAGGGAAGTCTTCCCTACACCAGGAGGACCAACCAAACAGATGATGGGCGACTTCATGTCTTGTTTGAGTTTTAAAACGGCAATGTACTCAATGATTCGTTCCTTTACTTTTTCCAAACCGTAGTGGTCGTGGTCGAGGATTTTGCGGGCGCGTGCCAAATCAAAATCGTCTTCGGAATACTCATTCCACGGCAGGTCAACCAACAGTTCCAAGTAATCGGCCTGCATGGCGAAATCGGGCGACATGTGGTTGGAGCGTTTCAACTTAGCCATTTCGCGGTCGAAAATGTCTTGAACTTCTTGCCCCCACTTTTTGTTCTTGGCTTTTTCTTTCAGCTTTGTATATAACTGATCTACAGGAGATTCACCCAATTCTTTTTGAATGGCTTTGATTTGTTCATTCAAAATATATTCTTTTTGCTGGCGGTCGATTTCCTGTTTTGATTTATCTTGAATCTGGGCTTTCAAATCCAGAATTTGGATTTCTTTGTTGAGATGTTTGAGAATGACATCCCCCCGTTCAATAATGTCCGCAATTTCGAGAATGCGGTGTTTTTCAGCGACTTTGAGGTTGATAAAGGAGGACAGAAAGTTAATGAGGAAAGAGGGACTGTCGATATTGTTGAGGGCGACTGTGGCTTCACGCGGGAGTTGCGGCGACAGTCTGACCATTTCCGCGGCGGCATCGCGGATGGAACCGACGAGGGCTTTGAAGACCTTGCGGTTTCTGATGGAACGGTCGTAGTCGTTGGTTGGATATTCGGCGACTGCGCCGACAAGGTATGGTTCTGTTTCAGTGAGTCCGAAGAGAGAGAAACGTTTGAGACCTTGCACAATGACGGTGGCATTCCCGTCTGGCAGAGCGATGTAACGAATGATGTGAGCCATGGTTCCGACATGGAAAAGGTCCTTATAGTCAGGTTCTTCCACTTCGTTATCGCGTTGTGTAATCACCCCGATGGGTTTGTCTCCGTGAGAAAATTCCTGCGTCAGTTTGATGGATTTTGCGCGGCCGACCGTAATGGGGATGACCATCCCCGGAAATAACACAGTGTTGCGCAAAGGAAGAATGGGAAGCTCTTCGGGAACGGCTTCTTTACGAATGCGTTCTTCGTCTTCTGAAGTGAAAAGTGGAATGAAGTTGTTGTCGGGTCCTAAAAGTTCCGGCATGAGAAAGTCATTAATCTTGTTCATAAACTATTGTTCGTTGCGTGAGGTTAATTCATAAACTTTTTTGAGGATGTTTTGTTCGAGGGTGTCAAATTTTTTGTGACGACGGGCCATGACGATTTCGGCCGTTTGGAAAGCTTTGTCGAGTTGGTAGATTTCATACGTATTCCCTGGCTTGCCAAAAGAAAACGAGGGGACGAATTTGGGATGAAATCCGGTGTCGAAAAGTCCGCAGCACACGCCCACCGTGGTCCCGGTATTGAACATGGAGTTGATGCCGCACTTGGAATAGTCACCCATGATGAGTCCACAGAACTGTAAACCAGTGTCTTCCATTCGTTTAGTCGCATAATTCCACAAACGGACATTGGAGTAGTTGTTCTTGAGGTTTGAGCAATTGGTGTCGGCTCCGAGGTTGCACCATTCGCCGATGACTGCATTTCCGATGAAGCCGTCGTGGGCTTTGTTGGAGAAACCGAAGATGACGACATTGGCGAGTTCTCCGCCCATTTTGCAGTAGGGTCCGAGGGTGGTGGCTCCGTAAATCTTGGCATCCATTTTTGTTACTGCGTGTTCGCAAAGGGCGACGGGCCCGCGTAAGCGGCATCCCTCCATCACCTCGGCATCGCGGCCGATGTAGATGCAACCCTCTTTGGTGTTGAGTGTTGAACATTCCACAACGGCGCCTTCTTCAATGAAAATCCGACTGCTGTCGCCGATGACCGTGTTGGTATCGCTTATGGGTTGCGAATCGCGGCCGGCAGTCAGCAGGGCGAAGTCGCGCTCAATTTCCTGCTCATTATATAGAAATATATGGTAGGGCCGGACGACCATGTCGTAATGGCCGGAGAAAAGCACTTGTTGCAGGGGAAGGGAAGCTGTTGGGTTTTGTAAGTAACTGTCGAAAAAATTCCGCAGGTCGGCGACATTGTCGGTGCGAAAGGCGAGCAGGTTGTTTTCGTCATAGAGTGCTTGACCGACTTCCAGTTGCTGGATGGCGTGGAGCAGTTGGCCATTGGGGAGGAGTGCGCCGGAGATGAGCAGATTGTCGGCAGAAGTCTGGAGTGGAAATTTTTCCTGTAGGTAGGAGGCGGTCAGGGAGGAGGTGACTTGTGAGAGATAATGTTCCCATTTTTCGCGTATGGTAAGGATGCCGACGCGCATATCGGCGGTGGGGCGGGTGTAAGAGAGTGGTAGAAGATGCGTGCGACACCAACTATCAAACAGGATGATATTCATAAAGCTTTGATTTATAGATAAAAAAAGCGGCTTTTCTTTATTGAAAAGCCGCTGCAAAGATATGATTATTTTTTGATTATTCAGCTTTCTTTGCGGGATGCTTAGCATATTTGTTGCGGAACTTATCAACACGACCAGCGGTGTCAACAAGTTTCATCTTACCAGTGAAGAAAGGATGAGATGTGTTGGAAATTTCCAACTTAACCAACGGATATTCATTACCGTCTTCCCAAACAATCGTGTCTTTCGTTTTAACGGTTGATTTCGTCAAAAATGCGGTTTCATTTGACATATCTTTGAAAATAACCGTTCTGTAATCCTTAGGATGAATGTCTTTTTTCATTATCGTTATGCTTTAAATACTCTCTTTAATTTCGGGGTGCAAAAATACAATTTTTTTTAATACGGACAACCTGCTCTTTGCTTTTTTTTCAAAAAAATATCAAATGTTTGAAGTTTTTATTTAGAATATTGATTTTTAGATAGTTAATGAATTTTTTTTCGTTATTGATTGCCTGAAAAAAAACTCAATCTGCTTGGCAGCCAACTCCTAACATTTTCGTATTTTTGCCGCTGGAAAATTTTTATGAATTTAATACAGTAAAACAATGACTGATTACGAATTGAAGTACAAAATTGCCGATATCAATTTGGCAGATTGGGGCCGTAAAGAAATTGAGGTCTCTGAAAAAGAAATGCCGGGCTTGATGGCCTTGCGCGAAAAATATGGTGACAGCAAACCGTTGAAAGGTGTGCGCATCATGGGTTCTCTCCACATGACCATTCAAACTGCCTGCCTTATCGAAACTTTGGTTGCCTTGGGCGCTGATGTGCGTTGGTGCAGTTGCAATATTTTCTCAACTCAGGACCATGCCGCCGCAGCCATTGCCGCTACCGGTGTTCCGGTTTTTGCATGGAAAGGTGAATCTCTTGAGGATTATTGGTGGTGTACCTCTCAGGCACTCGCTTTCCCCGGAGGAAAAGGTCCCCAACTCATCGTTGATGATGGCGGTGACGCTACCTTGTTGATTCACAAAGGTTTTGCTGCTGAAAACGATGCCAAAGTTTTAGATAAGGAACCCTCTTCCCACGAAGAAGCTGTCATCCTCAGCACATTGAAAGAAATTTTGGCTGAAGATCCGCAGCGTTGGCATCGCACCGTTGCAGAATTGAAGGGCGTTTCTGAAGAAACCACCACCGGCGTTCATCGTTTGTACCAGATGATGGAAAGTGGCGAACTCCTTTTCCCCGCCATCAATGTGAACGACTCCGTTACCAAGTCGAAATTCGATAACCTTTACGGCTGCCGCGAGTCTCTCGCCGACGGCATCAAACGCGCTACCGACGTGATGATTGCCGGCAAGGTGGTCGTGGTTTGCGGTTACGGAGATGTGGGCAAGGGATGCGCAAAATCAATGCGCTCCTACGGCGCCCGCGTCATCGTTACTGAAATCGACCCTATCTGCGCCCTCCAAGCCGCCATGGAAGGTTTCGAAGTTAAAACCGTTGAAGACACCCTCGGCGAAGGTAACATCTATGTGACTTGCACCGGCAACTGCGATATCATTACCGCCGAACACCTTACCAAAATGGCCGACCAAGCCATCGTTTGCAATATCGGTCACTTCGATAACGAAATCCAAGTCTCTGCCTTTGAGCAGATTCCGAACATCCGCAAACGCAACATCAAACCTCAAGTAGATGAATACATCTTCCCCGATGGCCACTCTATCTTCATCTTGGCAGAAGGCCGTTTGGTCAACCTGGGCTGCGCTACCGGTCACGCTTCTTTCGTCATGAGCAACTCTTTTACCAACCAGACACTCGCCCAACTCGAACTCTGGCAGCATGATTACAAAGTCGGCGTCTATTGCCTCCCCAAACATCTTGATGAAGAAGTCGCTCGCCTCCATCTTGGCAAAATCGGTGTCAAACTCACAAAACTCACCCAAAAACAGGCAGATTATATCGGAGTTCCGAAAGACGGACCTTTCAAAACCGACTTGTATCGTTACTAATTTATTGTAAATCAATATTGTACAATGGAAGATTAAACTTATTTAGTCTTCCATTGTTCTTATCCGCCGTTTTTTTTGAAAAAATATGAAAAGAAATTTCACCCTATTGTTCGTTTTACTTATCTGCTGTTGCACGCTCTCGGCACAACCCTCTGGCTACACACAGCAAACGGGAACAGCGCAAACGTCTTTGATTAAGAATATTACCTCGGCCGCTTCTCATTTGAATACTTTAAAAGTGAATTTCACGCAGGAGAAAAAGTCCAAATCTTTTTCCAATCCCGCTGTTTCAAATGGCACGATGTCGTACAAAAAATCGAACCAACTTTGTTGGGCTTACACATCGCCGCGTGCCTATTCCATCATTCTGAATTCCAAAGGCGCTTTTTTGAAAACGGCAAAGGGCTCAACCAAAAATAAGATGATAGGGGAGATGGCCACTCTGATTTTGCGCACCATCAATGGAGAAGGCTTGACCAGTAATTCCGATTTTAACCTTAATTATTATAAAGGGAAAGACATTTTGGTCTATTTGACACCAAAAAGCAAGCGCTTCCAGGAAATGTATAAAAGCATTGAGGTTTACCTGAATCCGCAAACCTTCTTGGCAACGAGTGTTAAAATGATTGAAAAAAACGGAGATGTCACGGTGATTAAGTTTACCAATCACCAAAAAAATATAACCTTACCAGCTACTGAATTTCAAGAGTAAGAGGTAAGGTTATATGGGATAAATTACTCAGAGGTAATTATTTGCAATTCTTAGTGATGACCGCCACAACCGCCGCAGCCGCTGTGACCTTGTTGTTTTTTGGCATCATCGTGATGACCGCCGCAGCTGTTTCCGCAGCTCTGACCTTGTTGTTTTTTGGCATCATCGTGATGACCGCTGCAACCGCCGCCGCAACTGCTGTGTCCTGCCTGTTTGGCTTGGGTGCAGCAAGTAGGAAGTTTTGCGCGAGCAGCAGCATCGGCCTTTACGTTGTCGGCATCGTAACCGAGTTTGCTGATTCCAGTGCGCAAATCAGAAACAGAAGTCTTGGAAGCGTCATAAGAAATGGTGATTTCGGAAGTTTGTAGGTTGTAAGTGCATTCTTTTACTCCCTTCCATTGGGGAACATTGTCCATCATAACTTTTTTGCAATGCTCGCAAGTTCCGTTGGTTTTAATTGTAACTTTTTGAACATTAGCCTGTTGTGCAAAAAGTGAAAGGCTCATTACAGCCGTGAGGATAAGTAAAAGTGTTTTTTTCATTTGGATAAATTTTTTCATTAAAAACGGCAACAAAAGTACAAGTTTTTCCGTAAAAGAAGATTGTGTATTTTATTAAGTTTCGAATATTTAAGAAATTTTATGAAGAAAATTGCATTGACAGGCGGTATTGGAACGGGGAAAACCTTCATATCCAGGCAATTCGTAGAACAAGGGATACCTGTTTTTTACGCTGATGATGAAGCTAAAAAACTTTATTGCCTCCCGGAAGTGCTGGCGGAAATTCGAAATTCTTTTGGCAATTCGGTTTTTGTGGGTGATAGACTTGACTTCAAAAAAATGTCTGCCGTGGTTTTTGAAGACGAGGCGCAAATGAAGGTTCTGGAATCCATCATCCATCCACGTGTTATGAAGAAGAATGAAAAATGGGCTGAAAATCAGCATGTTGAGATGGTAATGATGGAATCTGCAATTATATTTGAATCTCATTTGGAGTCTTATTTCGACAAAGTGATTGTGGTGAATGCTTCCTTGAAAAAGCGCATGGAACGTATTCTCCGGCGTAATCCTGAGCTGTCGGAGAGTGACATTCTTGCTCGCATTGATGCTCAGATGTCGCAAGAACAGAAATGCGCTTTGGCCGACGAAATTATCGAGCATGAAGAAGATTTATGAAAAGCTCCGTGGATATGATGCGATTTTTTTATTGATATTCAGTAATTTATTGTATTTTTGCACTTTAATAAAATAATGATAGATCAATTACTAGAAAAATTTTCCAAATCAACGGTGTTGGTAATCGGCGATGTGATGGTTGATGCCTATTTGAAAGGAAGTGTCGGCCGGATTTCGCCAGAGGCACCTGTCCCGATTGTGGATGTCGACGAGCGTTTTTATCGTCTTGGCGGTGCCGCCAATGTGGCCATCAATTTACAGTCATTGGGTGCCACCCCGTTGATGTGTTCTGTGATTGGAGATGATGAAAAAGCGGATATTTTTAATGAACTGATGTCTTCATATCATCTTGATAATCAGTTTGTTTTACGCTCTTCTAAACGAAAAACCACCATCAAATATCGCATTTTGGCCAACGCTCGGCAAGTGTTGCGTGTGGATGAGGAAGATACCTCGCTCTTGGATGCCGATGTACGGGGCGATTTCCTCAAACTGATTAATCAAATCTTTGAAAATCAGAAAATTGATGCCGTTATTTTTGAGGATTATGATAAAGGGGTTATTAGCCGCGAGGTGATTTCAGCGGTTGTGGAAATGGCCAAGGAAAGAAACATCATTGTGACCGTAGACCCGAAAAAGCGCAACTTCAACAATTACAAGGGAGTAACGATGTTTAAGCCCAATTTGAAGGAGTTGAAGGAGGGTTTGGAAGATGAAAGCAAGGAATTCTCTATGTCCAAAATCGAAGAAAGAATGCGCAACTTTGCTAAAATCAATGAGATACGCTGCCTTTTCACTACAATGTCGGAAAAAGGAGTGGCCTTGTATGACCAGAGTTGTGATGCTTTTTACACCTATAGGGCATATTTACGGCAGATCAGTGATGTCTCTGGCGCCGGAGACACAGTGATTTCCGTGGCCACGTTGTGTCTGTTAGCCGGTTTGCCAGCAGATAAAACTGCGCAAGTTGCCAATCTGGCTGGGGGAATTGTTTGCGAATACAGCGGAGTGACGCCAATTCCGCTGTCCCGTTTGCGAGAGGAAATTGTAAAATATAATCTGTTACAATAATATATATATGGTAGATTTGCTGAACTGGGGCCACGCGCCTGCGGAAATAGTGACTTTGGAGGCAATGTCTCGCTCAGATTGGGGGCGGCGCAAAAAAAGAAAGATTATTTGCCACAGCACCATTTATACTCCTTTCGGAAAAATGTTGGTCGCTTCCTTCGACAAAAAAATTTGCTTTATGGGAATGTATGATGCCGGCGACTTCTGTATGAGTGAGTTGCGCTCTCGTTATCCCAATGCGGAATTTAAAAAACAAACCACCCCGGAGCATCAAAATCTGCGACATTTTTTTATCAAGGACTGGAAAGATGTCCAACCCATCAGTCTGTATGTCCGCGGTACGGCTTTCCAAATTCAAGTTTGGCAGGAATTATTGAAGATTCCCGTTGGAAAGATTTCTACCTATGGCGAAATTGCAAAAAATATCGGTCGTCCCCGTTCAGCAAGAGCGGTCGGCCGAGCGGTAGGAAAAAATCCCATCGTTTATGTAATTCCATGTCATAGAGTTATTTGCTCTTCTGGTAAAATGGGCGATTTCTTCTGGGGCGCAGAACAAAAGTTGAAATTCCTCAATCATGAATCCCGCTCCGGACACAAGATTCAAGGATATTCCAATTGGGAACCCACCCTCTTTTAATCTACGGTGATGCAAGAAGAAAACGTAAATTTCAGATTTTCAGTGCCCATCCAAATTAAAATGTGCGATTTGGATCCGTTTGCACACGTGAATAACGGTGTGCAATGTAATTATTTCGATTACGGAAGAAGTCAGTATTTCGAACACGTCTTTGGTGCCAAAATTGATTGGATGACTTTGGATTTGGTGTTGGTCCATGTGGATTTGGATTTCAAAAGTCCCATTAAAATTCATGATAATATCTGTTGCGAGACAGCGATATATCAGTTTGGAGTGAAAAGTTTCAAGATGGTCCAACGATTGATTTGCGCGGAAACCGGGCAGGTAAAAAGCATTTGCCACAGTGTTTTGGCTGGTTTTGATCGCGAAAAGGAAAGCTCATTGCCGATTAAAGATGCGTATCGCGAAGCAATTTTGAAATTCGAAGGCGTGAAATTTTAGTAAATATTTAGTTAAAATTCTCCGAAAAATCATGCTGTTTTGTTGTGCTAAAAAGTGGCATGATTATTATCTTATTGTATTTCAGTAAAATAATTTTCAATTATTTTAAAAAATGACTTGGAAATCGAGTGTGGTGCATAGTATATTTGCCATGCTTGATTCAGTTAGGGCTGGCAATCCTAAAAGAAAGACGGCATACTAAAAGATGAATAGGAACAAATTAACTTACAGAACTGCCAAAACGAAATTTCCAATTTCAATTTTATAATTGACGATGATACGGCATCAGAGAGATGTCCTTACTGCGAAAGTGTAAGCTCAAAAAAACTATTAAATCTCAAAAATCAATTATCATGAAAAAATTAATCATTATCCTTTGTTTGTGTTTATCAGTTTTCACCTCATTTGCAGGTAGAGTAGTCGTTGTTGAAGTCAATAAAGATGGCACGGGTTGGCAGAATCTCTTCAACTGCTATCAACGAGTAACAACCGTTTTGGTTGAAAGCGGTGACGACGTCACATTTGTCAGTTTGAATTGCGAGGGCGCTGGCTACAATTGGTGCCGTGCTTCTCGTTCTATTGGCTCATTGGGTGACGCCGAAGCTATTGAAAACGCTCGAATTTTAGCCGCCATCGACGATTTGATTGCCATTTCTGAAACATCAGCCCAATCGGGTGTTCTTCGTGGCACTGCCTCCAAGAAGGTGGCTGTGGCCAAAGGTGCTAAAACCGATCTCTATCTCATTAATGCCACTTGGCAGTATGAAGCCAAGGATTTAAGCAGGGCAAAAATCACCATCACCGTAGACTTGGATGATAGCAATCTTTTGAATGCCCGTACTCGCCGATAGTATCCGTACCATTATATAGTTGTTGTTTATAGGGTATGTCCAGCGATTGCCAAGTTGCGAAGTGGCGTACCCTGTTATCATAAACAGGTTTTTTTATGAAACCATTGAGACTATTTGTTTTATTGCTCATGATGT
>JAKSME010000031.1 GCA_024400785.1 Bacteroidales bacterium | reverse complement strand
GCCGGAGGTGGTCCCGCGCTCGGTGGGCATCACGCGGTCATTGCCCGCTTCACGCACCTTTTGCACGGCGAACCGCGTCGCTTCGGGCGACATGAACTGCCCCTTCTTGATGTTGACGGTTTTGCCCGTGCGGGCTGCTGCTGCCAACAGCGATGTCTGCCGACATAAGAATGCCGGTATTTGGATGATGTCGGCGACTTCGGCAGCCATCGCCGCCTCCTCCTCACTGTGAATGTCGGTGACAATGGGCAGTTTCAATTCCTTTTTCACATCAGCGAGAATTTGCAGTGCCGCGTCATCGCCGATGCCGGTAAATGAGTGAAGTGAGGAACGGTTGGCCTTTCGATACGATGCCTTGAAATAGTATGGAATTTCCAACTTCTGGCAAATGGCAGCGGCTGTGCGTGCAACTTCAAAGGTAATGTCGCGATTTTCAACGACACAAGGCCCGGCGATAAGGAAAAAGTTGTTCATAAAAGGTGAACTTGTTTGTTTGATGATTAATGGGAAACCAAGGTTATTTTTTTGTGGCGTGATTGGTGTAAAAACGGACGTCCTCCACGGTGATGGTTTCATCGCAAAAGATGAGCAGACGCTCAATGACGTTGCGCAGTTCGCGTACGTTTCCGGTCCACGGGTAACTTTGCAGTTCGGCGACAGCCTCCGGTGTGATTTTCGGGCGGTGTCGGTTGGTGCTGGCGCAAATTTCATCCAAAAAATTATCAACCAGCAAGGGCAGGTCCTCGATTCTGTTTCTCAAGGATGGCATTTTGATGATGATGACGCTCAAACGGTGATAGAGGTCTTCGCGGAAGCGTTTCTGCAGAATTTCTTCCTGCAGGTCTTTGTTGGTTGCGGCCAGTACGCGCACATTGATGGGGATTTCTTTCTCGCCGCCAACACGAGTGATTTTATTCTCCTGCAGCGCACGAAGAACTTTGGCTTGTGCTTCCAGGCTCATATCGGCAATTTCATCGAAAAAGATGGTGCCGCCGTTGGCCAATTCAAAGTCGCCCTTTTTGGTTCTGATGGCGGAAGTAAAAGCGCCCTTTTCGTGCCCAAAAAGTTGACTTTCAATAAGTTCTGATGGAATGGCAGCGCAATTGACTTCAATGTATGGAGCTTTGCAACGGTCGCTTTTTTTGTAGATTCTGTGGGCGACCAGTTCTTTTCCCACACCGCTTTCTCCGAGGATGAGCACGCGGGCGTCGCTGCGGGCCACACGGTCAATGACTTCGCAGATGCGTTGTATGGACGGGGATTTTCCGATGATTTCGTACTTTTTGTCCACTTTGTTGCGCAACACCGCGGCTTCTTGCACCAGGTTGCCGCGTTCTATGGCGTTTCGCGTGCTGATGAGCAAGCGGTTCATGTCGATGGGCTTCTCGATGAAGTCGTAGGCACCTTTTTTAATGGCATCCACCACGGTTTCAACCGTTGCGTGCGCGGAAATCATGGTGATGGGGAAGTCGTGCTCCTCTTTGAGCCGCACTAATGTTTCGATACCGTCGATGCCGGGCATTTTCACATCGAGAAGGGCCATGGAGATACGCTCGTTTTTGGCCATGTCAATAGCTTCCAGGCCGCTACCGGCTTCGCAAACTTCATAGTTTTCGTATTCAAGAATTTCGCGGAGCACACTGCGGATGGCGGGTTCGTCATCAACTATTAAAATCTTACCCATCGAGTGGTTGCGTTTTTTTTGAAAAAAATAGGGGAATCCGTTGGGATTCCCCAGATATCGAAGAGTGATTTGTTATGCTTGAACGAGATAGTCGACGAAGAGGGCGGGAGTGTGGACATGTTCTGGGAGGATTTCGCCAACGGGAACGATTTCCTTGGCTTCGGCGATGACGAGGTCGGCGGCTGTAGCCATCATGGGATTGAAGTTGTTGGTGGTTCCTCTGTAAATCAGGTTGCCATCGGCGTCTGATTTGGAAGCGCCGAGGAGCGCCAAGTCGGCGTGAAGCGGTTTCTCAAGGAGGAATTCTTTACCGTCGACGGTAACGACTTCCTTGCCTTCAGCGATAATGGTGCCGAGACCGGTGGGGGTGAGTACACCGCCGAGGCCGGCGCCACCTGCGCGAACCTTTTCAGCCAAAGAACCTTGCGGTACAAATTCGATTTCAAGGGTCTTGTTGTTCAAACCTTCAACAGCCAGCGGGTTGGTGCCGATGTGGGAGGCAATGAGTTTTTTTACCTTGCCAGCAGCAATCAAGCGGCCACTGCCTCTGTCGGGATAACCTGCGTCATTACAGATGATTGTAAGGTCTTTTGCAGGACCTTCGGCAATTGCTTCAATGACTTTGAGTGCAGAACCGGCGGCCAAAAAACCACCAATCATAATCGTCATGCCGTCTTTTACCATTGCGGCAGCTTCTTGTGCTGAAATAACTTTTTTCATGTGAATATGTTTTGATTTTTATTTGATTTGTTCGCTCTTTTTTTAGGCCTTTTTCCTTTTATAGAAAAACGGCTGCAAATTTACATTTTTTTCTTGAATATTCCTTATCTAAATTCATCTTTCTACTTATTTAAAGTTATTAACAGCGCTGTCGATAAATAATTGGCTTATCAGTGAGCAATTTAGTTCGGCAATGCTAAAAAGAGAAATTTTTTTACTGAAAATCTCGATTAAAAATTGTAGTTTTGCAGCCAAATGAAAAGGGTAGTATTGTCGTTGGGTAGCAATATGTTGGAACGCCGCAAATACATTGAAGATGCGGCGTTTTGGGTGAATTTGAATGTGGGGCACATTCTGCGCAAATCTTCCATCCGAGAATCCGAAGCTTGGGGATTTGATGCAGAACCCTTCCTGAATCAAGTCCTCGAAGTTGAAACCGACCTCTCTCCGGAGCAGGTGCTGGAAGCTGCGCAACAGATTGAACGCCGACTCGGCCGCACCGAAAAGTCCGGCCGCGACACCGACGGAAACCCCATCTACCACAGCCGCACCATCGATGTCGACCTGCTGTGGTACGAGGGCCAACAACGACATTCCGACCAACTCACACTGCCACACCCACTCATACCTGCTCGCGAGTTTGTTCTGGTACTCCTTGTGGAACTGTTTGGAAACCAGATTCTTGAGCCCTTTGACTGCTCTTTTCAAACCATGCTGGCCGCTTTGACGGAAAAGAAATTTATCAATCATGAAATATAACTATATTACGGTAGAAGGATGTATCGGGGCTGGTAAGACAACCCTCGCTGAGAAACTTTCCGAGGATTTGAACGCACAAATCGTCCTGGAACGTTTCATCGACAACCCCTTCCTCGCCAAATTCTACCAGGATTCCGAACATTATGCTTTCCCCCTGGAAATGACTTTCCTCACTGATCGCTATCAGCAACTTAAAACCCTCCTTTCTAAGCGCGACCTCTTTACCGACCTCGTCATCTCCGACTATTTTATTGATAAATGCCATATCTTCGCTAAAAACAACCTTCAAGGCGACGAATACAACTTATATATTAAGGTGTATGAAATTATTTCCGCCTATCTCCCAAAACCGGAAATCATCATCTATCTCCACAACAGCATCGAGCAATTGTTGAAAAACATCGCCAACCGCGGGCGCGATTTCGAACAAAATATCGCTCCCGAATACCTCCAGGATATTCAAGGATCTTATATGAATTATCTTGGCCACCTTTCCAATATCCCCGTGGTGATTGTTGATACTCATGAATTGGATTTTGTAAAGCATATTGAACATTATAACTATCTTAAATCATTGTTGGATAGAGACTTCCATACGGGTATCAATATGGTTATTCCCAGCGAGGACCCTGCTTTCTCTGCACGCTAACCGATGCTTCCGCATTGCCCAAAACGATTTGCCATGAAACACCATCCTTTGTTCCTTCTGCTTATTTTGCCATTTTTCGCATGGCAAACCACTGTGGCTCAGAAACCTGTGCGCCCCACTGCGAACCAGTGCATACAAATTGAGTCCTGCAGCAAAATTGACTCGCTGCTGCAACTCGCCCTCTCGAAAAAAGGTTGCGCATACGGGCGTGCCGGCAGCGGCCCCAACGTGTTCGACTGCTCCGGCTTTACCATGTGGGTGTATAAACAGTTCGGCGTTGACCTTCCCCATGGCTCGGTGCCTCAATACGCCATCGGCAAAAAGGTAGAACGCAATGACATCCGACCCGGCGACCTCGTCTTTTTCTATCGCAGCCGCTGTATCGGTCATGTGGGACTGGTAACCGATGTCGACTCTGCGGGAAATGTTACTTTTATCCACGCATCTACTTATAAAACAGGAGTTAAGCTCGACCGACTCGAAAGCAACTGGTATGGGAAAACCTTTGTTGGCACCCGCCGCATCTTTGAATGCGCCGATGGCAACTACCATCGCTCCGAAGCCCCCGTGGAAGTCAGCATTGAACCGATCAGCCGGCCTCAAGTGGATACTGCGGCGCAACACCAGCCGCCCGCGAAACCGGATACCACTGTTGTCATTCATACTGTCGCGCAGGGTGACAATCTTTTCAAACTCTCTCAACGATACGGAGTTACCATCGCTGAAATTCAACAATGGAACAACCTTCCTTCTCCCGACAAAATCAGTATCGGACAGAAACTGAAAATCTATTCCTCCGGCACTCATGTGGCGCCGTCCGCACCGCAAAACAAACCCGCTCAGCCCGTTTATCACAAAGTGAAAAAAGGTGAAAACTTGGGCGTGATTGCAAGAAAATACCACACGACCGTTAGCAAACTGCAGAAACTCAACAAGATGGGAAACTCTGACTTTTTGCGCGAAGGTCAACGGTTGCGTGTGAGATAATTCTATCTGATAAAGATTTCATCCAAAAAGATGAACGATGGAGCGCCGGCCCCGCCGTGCCCCTCTGGCAACACCCCGGGATTTTTCACTACCACCCGCAAACTCTTGACATCCAAGTCCAAGCCCGTCACTTTCAATGTCCCTCTTTTGTTTCCCGTCACTTGGTTGATGTCGAAGCGTTGCTTCTTCACGGGCTGGTAGCTTTTCCCGTCCATTGTGTAGATTTCCACTTCCACAGGGGCCAAAATCCAATCGTAATAGTTTTGCAGGAATGAAACTTCTATCTCGCTAATGTGCTGTTTGTCAGACCATTGGTAATCCACCGTCACATCTTCGCCCTGTACGCCCTGCCATTTGCCGTCGCGGTAGCTGTCGGAACCGGTCTCGCCGTCAAATAGCGCTTGACTGCCGCCGCCGCTGTATTCGGCGCGGTAGGTGCTGTAATTGGCGTGACTTTCCGCTTGTGCGGTCATTCCCCGATGGACGTGCAACTCTTTGCTGTTGTACACCTCAGCCACATCTTTTACGGTGGTTAATGTACGTACTGTACAAGATTGATTGATAGGGATTTCGTCATTGAAAACGGGAGCTGATAGGGTAGGAGTGCTACCGTCGAGCGTGTAGTGGATGGGCGTATCGTTGAGAATGGTGCGCAAATTCAGCCACAATTGGCGATCGCGCAGCGAGGTCTCAATGAACACGTGCTGGCGCAGGTCTATCATTTTGCTTATTAATTCCTCATATCTTTCATTCAAAACATCTTTCCCATATTCGCGATATTCCTGTTCCCAAAGGTAAATGTGGGCATCATGCGATTTCTGCAACCAAAAGTTCAGTTCATCGACATCTTCTTCAAAGCGCTTTTGCGGTTGGTCGCCCCACGCTTCGGGATGCTCGTATAAATTGTATATGTCAATCTGGAATTTCTTGAGTAACAAATTGTTAAGCATCCTTTGAGCCGCCACCATCGCGCAATAGATGATTTCGGAATTTTCGTATTGTGCTTCTTCCGACAAAATGAGTTTTTCCAACTCGATTGCTTTTGTAGTATTAAAACGCTCTTCGCGAATATTTTGCAAAGCGTCAGTTGAAAGATTGGGCGGAAAAAATTGCCAAGGAGTGTAACTCCAGAGCGAGCCGGTGTTGTAAAGCTCTGGAACAGAACAATTTTCAAATTTTGTTACAGCGTGGAGAAAGTCGGCAATGATGTTTTCATCATTATAAAAATGGAAAAATTGAAAATTGAAGTTGGTGTTGAAGGAAGAGAGTCGCTCCTCTCGTTCTCTGTCGGCGGAGATTTTCTCAATGGAAGTAATTGGTTTCCAGGCCATTTCAGCGCCCCAAGCGAGACCGTGCCACGCGCTGTTGAGCAGAGCCTCGCCCGAGTCGTTCCATGCTGTGTTGAGCAAGCCGCGAGCTCCCATCTGCCAACCGTCGCGGGCAAAATTGGCGATGTTTTTCACGTAACTGTCCATACTCGGGAAAACGGTGCTCCACATACTCACCCCGGGCACAACCCAAAAGTCAAAGCCTGCCTCTTGCACCGGCGCAATCATCTGGCGGAAACTTTCTGCGGGCACGTAACTCCACACCAACATCGTGACGTTCTTAGGTATTTTATTGCTTATCTTCTTGGATTTCAGTACGATATCCGCCCACATCATCGTTTTTTTCTCGCGCGCCTGTAACATCTTATGCACTTTGATGATGTGACGCGCATAGGCTTCCTCTGCCCCGATTTTCTTCACGTATGCCGCCGCAGCACCCGAACCCAGCTGCTCGGTTTCATCGCAGTTGATATTGAAAAAAGGTGACGTATAGCATGCCGTTTCTTCATCCAATATGTCTTCCAAAAATTGGTAAGTCTCTTTCAATGCGGGATTGAGGTTGGCTCTGCTGTCGGCCAGGTGGGCGAACTCGGGTTGGGCCAAAATCTTTTCAAAATGGGCGAAACATTGCTGATTGCCAATTAGTTCGATGTGATATTGTTGGGCGTAGGCTTCCAACTCGCGAATTTCCGCTGGCGTTAGTCCGTCAGTCGGAGCATAGTGGTGCTTGCTGGATTGGAAGACATTTTCCGTGTAAAGGGTGAAACAATTCAGCTTAAACTCTGCCAGCGTGCGGATTTGCTTCTTTATAAAGTCAACAGTCGCAATCGGGCCGCGGCTGAGGTCGTCCATCCACCCGCGCCATTCCAGCTGTGGGTAGTCGGTAATCTTCATGCATGGTATTACAACATGTTCATTATCAGTGAAATACATTCGGTAATGGAAACGGTAAAGCTGCTTCAAACTTTGTAATCCGTAAAACAATCCTTGCTCGGTTGTGGCTTGCACGCTGATGCGATTTGTGGAAACCTCAAGCGTGTATGCCTGTTCTTCAAATTGTGGAATGTTTTCAAGATGATCCACTTTTTTGAAAATAATGTATTGATTATCAGTGTTTTCAGAAAAATTTCCGACTACTTTGGCTTTGAAATCGGGCAGTTCATTCAGCTGTTCGGCAATCTGATTTTGGTTGGAACAGGTGGAAGCGAAGAAAAGAACCGGTTGCTGCCACACCATTTCGCCCGACTGATATTCCACTCGCTGCGGGGTGGGGATAATACCAGTGTTTTGTGCGTAAATATTTGTAAATAATGCTATTGCAAAAAATAAGAGACAGAATTTTTTCTTCGATTTCATGTTTTTTGTAAATTGATTTCAGTATGAAAATTTACCTACACTTTTTTTGCAAAAATAGTAAAATTAATGGTTTTTACTCTTTTTTTTTTCGACTTTCGCTGTCCATAATAAACTCATTTTTATTCTGCTGTGCGTAATATCTTAGGAAAAAAATCCGATTTTCGCGCCTTATTTTGAGCAAACTGAAGCGAGCAATTGCTGAAATTCTGTTTTGTTTTGAAATTTCGATATCATTTTTTACTTTAAAATTATTTTATAAAATATTGTTTTACAGATATTTGTATTTAAATTTGTGAGGAAAACCTTATTATGAATAAAAAATTTTGTCAGATGGTCGGAAATACCAAATAAAAGTGTATTTTTGCAAACGATTTAGCGGGGTAGAGCAGTGGTAGCTCGTCGGGCTCATAACCCGGAGGTCGCAGGTTCGAGTCCTGCCCCCGCTACTTAAAACGCGCAAATGTTTGATTTTACACATTTGCGCGTTTTTGTTTGCAATCATCGGGACAAATACGGGACAGTTTCACGTTTTCGCCACGACCTTTTCCACTTTTCTCGACGCAAATCCATTTTGTCATGTGTGTTGGCGCGTGTATTTCGCTTTGCGCTAAAATGAAAAGCGGCGAACATTCCTGCTCGCCGTTTTTTGCGGATTATCAATAAGATAACCTTGATTTTCTAACTGAATTCCGATTAGTATTCGTCTTCGTGGAAGAAAAAGTCTTCCTTCGTTGGATAGTCGGGCCAGAGATCTTCGATGGAGTCATAAACCTCACCTTCGTCTTCCAATTCCCTCAAATTTTCAATAATTTCCATTGGAGCGCCAGAACGGGTAGCGTAATCAATCAATTCGTCACGTGTTGCCGGCCACGGTGCGTCTTCCAATTTTGAAGCTAATTCCAAAGTCCAATACATATCTCTTAAATTTAAATTTGGCTCATTTTTTAGGCGGCAAAAATACATTTTTTTTGTCGCGATTATTACTTATATGTAAAATTTTATTTGCCTGATTTCCAGGTAATTTCGTTTTTATTTTCAATTTGTAGTACTTTTCTTGACAAAATAAAGTAAAAATCTGACAGTCGATTTGCAAAGATCAATACATGTTTGAAAACTGGGGCTATTACTTCAATTTTTTGTGAAAATCTGCACATTTCGCGTTCCGCACGCCGGCACACTGTCCGGCATACGTGCAGTTGCGCCGCCGCCATTGACCCACCGGGCAGGATGAAACCGCGCCATGGTGGCAGTTCTGCTGTGTAGCGATCTATGGCTTCTTCCATTTCGCCCGTCCAAGCGCTAAACTTGTCCTGCTTCCAATACTCCTCCCACTTCCCAACTTCTGTTGCCAGTATGCTGCCCAAAGCGAACAACTGATTCTGTATATTACTCAATATCAATACAATATTGTCTCGTTCCTCTTCCTCATCCTTCGTGGCCGCTAACATCTTCACCGCCTCGATTGCGACGCCGGTTACCGCATTCAATTCGTCTATCGTGCCGTAACACTCAAGCTGTGCGTCACTCTTGTCAATGCGTATTCCGCCAATCAACTCGGTGGTTCCTTTATCTCCCGTCTTCGTATAAATCTTCATTCTTGTAGTGTTCGGTTTCTATCCAAGTTAATTTTCACATTCAGTAAGCGTTTCCAAAAAAGCTTTTAAATCAGCAATTTGTGATGGAGTGAGACATGTGCCGCCATCGTTGATGTGGTGCATCAGCGGGCTCACGTTGGCTGAGTATTGTAGTCCAGTATTGTAAAATTCCAGCACTTCATCGAGGGTGTTGAAGCGGCCGTCGTGCATGTAAGGTGCTGTGAGAGCGATATTTCGAAGTGTCGGCGCTCGGTAGGCACCGCGGTCCTGCGGATTTCCCGTTACCGAAAATCTATCGGAAAGGTCTGTCGGAATAGCATCTAAAGCATTGTTATAGAATAAGTTGGTTGTGAAGAGGGGAGTGCCTGCGCTGCCATGACAGTGAAAGCAGTCGGCCCCTTCTTCTGTGGTGAATAGTACATAGCCACGGAGTTCTTGCTCTGTGAGTTGCAGCTCGCCTCGTAAGTATTTGTCGAATTTGGAATTTGCCCGCACGAGTGTGCGTACGTATTGCGCTACGGCCCATTGGATGCGTTGCATGGTAACTTCTTCAGTACCAAAAGCTTTGCGAAACAATTCCCGATAAGAGGCATCCTGTTCAATGCGAGAAACTACTTGTTCAGGAGTCGCGGCCAATTCGTCTTCCGCGGTGATGGCTGCCAGTACGATGTCCTCAATATTTTTGTTTCCACTCACCGCTCCATTCCACAGATAACCTTCGCGATTGAATACCAAGTTGCAAAGCGGCATTACGTTGTGTTGTGTGGTTCCGCGCAAACCGCGAGCCCTGCCGTTCTGCAGTCGCGGATTGTCAGTGCCAATATCGAAACCGCATCGTTCTACGTGGCAGCTTGCGCAACAAATCAGTGAGTCGGGATTTGTTCCTGTATATCCGCATAAGCGTGTGTCATTGAATAGTTTACGCCCCAACTCAATCCCTTCTACCGTCATGGGATTGTCGGCCGGGAGATTGAGCGCAGTGGGAAAATATTTGGGAATGACGATGTTGTACGGTGTGGGATGGTACTCTTTTTTCTCTTTGTTGCAGGCGACCAACACCATCATCAAGAGGATGGAAAAAAGCAGAAAACGAGAGCGGAGCAGGGAGACTTTCATCTTATTCTTGTGGCTTTACAACCATTTGTACCGTGGTTCGAGAACGCTGTTCCGCATATATATTGCTGTTACCCAATACTTTGGAAATTGTATCGTCGGTGTAGTGGCGGATGGTGATAAGCTCCATGTTCTCGTTGTACTTCACCGCAAAGTTGTGGCCGAGTTGTTCTAAAACTCGTGAAATGCGGTGCGGTTTGTGGTCTGTGCAAATGGAAAAACTGAGTGCGGTGTTTTGCATCAGGTTGATTTTCACACCATTTTGAGATAAAATGGCAAAAATTTCAGACAGATTTTCTACCGAAATAAACGAAAAGTCTTTGGGGAAAATGGTGATGAGTATCTGTTCTCTTTTGAAAATATAGGAAGGAATATTTTCATCATTTCCGTTGGCGGAAATAACGCTGCCAGCTGCCGTTGGATTCAAGAAGGGCTTGATATAGAGGGGAATGTTCTTGTTTTGCAGCGGTTTGAGTGTCTTGGGGTGAATGATGGTCGCTCCATAATACGACAATTCGATGGCTTCTTCGTATGAAATGGCGTCCAATTTTACGGCTTCTGGAAAGTATTTCGGGTCGGCATTTAATAAACCGGGAACATCTTTCCAAATTGTAACACTTTCACCATTAAGTAGATAAGCGATGATGGCTGCGGAGTAGTCGGAGCCTTCGCGACCAAAAGTGGTAGCGGTTTGGTTGTATGCGCCCGCAATGAAGCCTTGTGTGATGAACAGCGTTTCTTCATGTTTTCGGTCTGTCGTTTCGATGGCGTTTTTCAGCAATTTTTCCGACTCTTCCCAGTTGATACGGGCTTCCATGTAATTTCTGTCGGTGAGCAAGACCTGCCGGGCATCCAACCAATGATTGCGTGTCCCGGTAATGTTTAAGTATGTGGAAATCAGCTTTGTGGAAAGTATTTCCCCGTAACTGACAATCTGGTCATACTCATATTCGTAATTGTCGGATTTGGGGCGCGACAGCTTTTCTTCCAGTTGTTTGAAAATGGT
Source organism: Bacteroidales bacterium (assembly GCA_024400785.1). Taxonomy (GTDB): domain Bacteria; phylum Bacteroidota; class Bacteroidia; order Bacteroidales; family WCHB1-69; genus UBA1756. The sequence continues at coordinate 5,950 of JAKSME010000031.1, read as the reverse complement.
GTCGAGTTTTGCGATGATGCGCTCATTCTGGTCCGTAAGGTCTTGCGCGATTTTTAAGTGGTTTTCTTTCAGCTGGTTGAAAAGCGGCATAACCTCTTCTTTCCCGTAAAAATAGGCATCCAAAACTTTTTCCAACAGGTTGGTGGTCTTGCCCATGGCCGAAATAACCACGAAGAGATGGCGTCCGCTATATTGTTGAAGAATGTGTTGCAGATTTTTAACACCGGCGGCATCTTTCACCGATGCCCCCCCGAATTTGAAAACGATGACGGGTTCTTCTAAAAAATGACTCATTTTTACTGTTTTTCGTTGTAAATGACACCCAAAAGCGTTTTGCCCACGATGCCAAGTGTTTTTTTGTCGATATTGTTGATGTTGTCGTTAACGGTGTGCCACGTGCTTGGGAAGCCGGTGCCGGTGTAGTCGTCTTGGTGGATGATGTCAATCATCGGAATGCCGGCGATGGTGTTGACATAATAGTGGTCATCGGTGATGGGGTGGGAGGGCTGTTGAACGAAGACGTCGTCGAAGCCCAGTTGCGCGGCTATGTCCCACACATGCTCCACAGTGCTGCGGGCATATTGAATGGAGATTTGTTCATGGCGGAAGCGGGCGTTGGATGCCCCAACCATGTCGAGCAATATGCCATAAGCGGCTTGATAATCAGCTACATGCGGATTGTGTGACCAATATTGCGCTCCCAATCCCCAGGAGTCGCTCTGCCCGTCGCTGCCATAATCTTCAGAATCGAAGAGGACGATATCGACGCCGATACTGGGGTTCTTGATGGAAAGTTGGCGCGCTAATTCAATCAGGACACCGACGCCGCTGGCGCCATCGTTGGCCCCGTCAATCGGTTTCTCACGATTGGCTTCGTCGGGATCTGCATTGGCCCACGGCCGTGAGTCCCAGTGCGAGGCCAGTACGATGCGCTTTGGATTCTGAGGCGCAAAACTACCAATGACGTTGCAACTTTTTAACTTCGTGCCATCGAAAGCGGTGGCTGTAAAATGCTGAGAAATGACTGAGTCCCAGTATTTTGCACGGTGACTGTGCAAAAACTGGGCGCATGGCCGGTGCGCCTCCGCATTGGGGACGCGCGGCCCGATGTCGGTTTGTGCCTTCACAAAGTAAAAAGCTGAATCAGCATTGAAATCAGGGGCTTTCATCGTAGGAGTTTCTTCCGTAACTTCCTGATTGTTTTTGTCTTTGTGGCAACTTGTCAAAAGGGAAAGACTGAAAACGAGCGCAGTCAAAAGGATTGTTGGGCGAAATTTCATTCTCTACTATTTTTTAACATATTGTAAAAAATCGCGGCGATTGCGCAAAATGTCGATGGCCAAGTAGATGGCGTTACGCATCGAAGTGGGGTCGGCTTGGTTTTTGCCAGCGATATCGTAAGCGGTTCCATGTGCGGGAGAGGTGCGAACGATCGGCAGGCCAGCGGTGAAGTTGACACCTTCGCCGCGGGACAGCATCTTGAACGGAATCATGCCCTGGTCGTGGTACATGGCTAAAATGGCATCGAATTTGGCGTGATTGCCGCTTCCAAACAAACCATCGGCCGGGAAGGGACCGAAAGCGTTGATTCTTTCGTTAAACGCTTGCTGGATGGCCGGGGCAATGATTTCGTTGTCTTCTTTGCCAATTAAACCGTTGTCACCCGCGTGGGGATTCAATGACAAAACGGCAATTTTTGGATTCGTACATGCAAAATCCACTTTAAGAGTTTGCTGCAAAGTTTTGAGTTTCTTTACGATAAGTTCTGTGGTTAAAACTTTCGAAATTTCTTCTACGGGGAGGTGGTTCGTGGCGAAGGCCATCCGACATCCTTCCGTAACCATCATCATCATAGCGTTTTGCGCATTAAATTGCTGCGCGAAAAATTCTGTATGCCCAGGAAATTTGAACGAACCCGACTGAATGTTAGATTTGTTGATCGGCGCTGTTACAACTGCATCTATTATTTTAGATTTCAAATCTTTACAAGCATTTGTTAAAGCTAATTCTGAAAGACGGCCGGCTTCCGATGTGGAAGTGCCGGGTTGCATTTTCAACTCTTGCTCAAAGATGTTCACCAAATAATTTTTCTTCTGATTGATTTGGTCTGCCTTTTTAGTTACTTGCATCGTAAAATCCTGTAACTCAAAAAGATTCTTGTAATAACTTGCCGCTTTGGCCGCCCCGTAGACCACCGGAGTGCACAGGTCTAACATTTTAGAATCGTTCAATGCTTTCATAATGACTTCATAGCCGATGCCGTTGAAGTCGCCATGTGTGATACCGATTTTGAAAAGATTGTTTTCGCTCATTTTTAATTTTCTAGATTATAAAGGAAGTTGTTATAAGGATATATCTGTATGTGTAATTTCTTAACTTCTTCATACAGAATATGTTTCATTTCTTCGTAATTGTCTTTTGTCTTGGCTGAAATGAATATGGTTTTGTGATTCATCTTAGCCATCCATGTCTGTTTAAGTTCTTCCAAAGTGATGTTCTCTTTGGTTTTGGGGGTTAAGTCGTCTTCCTCTTTTTCCACCCATTTGTAATTGTCGATTTTGTTGAAAATCACGATGACGGGTTTGTCGCCTGCGCCAATTTCCTGCAAGGTTTGATTGACCACGGAAATCTGTTCCTCAAAGTCGGGGTGGCTGATGTCGATGACGTGGACAATCAAGTCGGTTTCACGGATTTCATCGAGGGTGGACTTGAAAGACTCGACCAAACTGTGTGGCAACTTTCTGATAAAGCCCACGGTGTCGGAAAGCAAGAAGGGGAGGTTTTCAATCACCACTTTGCGCACTGTTGTGTCCAACGTCGCAAACAATTTGTTCTCCGCGAACACGTTAGACTTGCTGATAAGGTTCATCAGGGTGGATTTCCCCACATTGGTGTAGCCGACGAGGGCAACTCTCACGAATTGGTCACGGTGGCTGCGCTGCGTCAACTTCTGACGGTCGATTTCTTCTAACTTCTTCTTCAATAAAGAAATACGATCTCTGATGATGCGGCGGTCGGTTTCAATTTCCTTTTCACCGGGGCCCGTCATGCCGGTGCCGCCACGTTGTTTCTGCAAGTGGGTCCACATACCCGTCAATCGCGGCAGTAAGTATTGATACTGAGCCAATTCCACCTGAACCTTGGAATGTGCCGTTTGAGCTCTTTTGGCAAAAATGTCCAATATCAGGTGTGTGCGGTCCATCACTTTGCAATGGAGTACGGCCTCCACGTTTCGCAACTGCGAGGGAGACAGTTCATCATCAAAAACTGCCAAATCTATCTGGTTTTCATGGATGTATGCCGCAACTTCGTCCAATTTCCCACTTCCCAAGTACGTTTTTGGGTCGGGGTAGGGAAGGTTTTGCACGAATTTCTTCTCACAAACTCCGCCTGCGGTATCGAGGAGAAAGGCCAATTCGTCGAGGTATTCGCTAACACGTCCCATGCCGCATTGCGGTGTGGCAACCGCCACTAATACAGCACGTTCTGTGTAATTTTCTGATATCTGTTGTTCTGTTTTCATTTTGATTTCATGCGGTGGGCTACAATATTATATAGTATGGGGAGTTTCGCTGGAATGAAGCAGATTTTCGAGGTATGTTAGCGCGTCATCTACTTCCATGGGCGGTGTGAGGCGTTCCTTTTGTCGAAACACGATTACTTTGCCGTGTGAAGCGCCTACAATTCCGAAGTCGGCGTCTGCCATTTCGCCGGGGCCGTTGACGATGCAGCCCATGACACCCAGTTTCAAATTCGGGTAATTGCTGAAGCGCGCTTTTACTTTTGCCAGTGTGCCTTGGATGTCATACTGGGTGCGGCCGCAGGAAGGGCAGGAGATGATTTCTGTTCTCGTCATCTTGATGCGGCACGCTTGCAGAATCAACTCTGCGAGGTAGTGGTTCTCCTCAGCGCTAAAATGACTGTTTTCGATACGTAAATCTTTGAATGTGTGGTGAATATGCTCGTGTCCTGCGTAAGCGGAACAAATAATCATCCATTTTTGGCGGTCGCTTTCTTCGTAGTGAATGGTCATTTTCTCGCCTTGATGCGAGATGGCGACTTTCGGCTTCTCATCCGCCAACTGCGTGAGTATCAGTGCTGGCGCGACTTCATTTTCGGGTGCTTCCGTCAACGATACACGAATGGTGTCTCCAATGCCGTCCAGTAGCAAAGCGCCGATGCCCGCTGCAGATTTCACACGGCCTTCGTCGCCGGCACCGGCCTCCGTTACGCCTATGTGCAACGGATACAATCTGCCCCTTTCTACCATTTTACTGTGTAGCAAGCGCGTGGCTTCAATCATCGTATTTACGTTGCTTGACTTCATGGAAAGCACAAGATTGTGAAAATCAAACTGTTGGCAGATGTCCAACCATTCTACTGCCGACATGGCCATGGCGAGGGGGGTGTTGCCGTAGCGACTGACAATGCGGTCGCAAAGAGAGCCATGGTTGACTCCGATGCGGATGGCGGTTCCATTGCGCTTGCAGATTTCGAACAGCGGTTTGGCGCGTTCTGCCATGGCCTGCAACGATGCAGTATATTCTTCTTCCGTCATTGCCAACTGTTCAAACTTGCGTTTGTCGACGTAGTTGCCGGGGTTGATGCGGACTTTTTCCACGATTTCCGCGCACGCCTCTGCCACTTGGGGCTTGAAATGCACGTCTGCAATCAATGGCACGTCGCACCCGCGAGCACGCAATTCCTCCTTGATGGCACGCAAAGCCTCGACTTCCTGCATTGATGGCACCGTGATGCGGACCATTTGACAGCCAGCGGCTACCATCCGCAATGCCTGCTCCACCGTCCCTTTAACATCGTTGGTGTCGGTGTTGGTCATCGATTGGACTACAACAGGGTGACTGTTTCCTATACTGATATGGCCGATATTTGTCAAATTTTCCATCATTTTCTTCGGTTATTGTCGATTTCGGTTGAGCGGGATGTCGTTTTCGTCCACTTCTCTAAAAAGTCTCAAAAGGAACAAAGGCAACTTCGTGGTGATGTCGGGTGCGTTGCGCTGCGACAGTTCTCCGTCGGGTGAAAATAGCAGATTGTCGGGTAATGTCGTGACTTGCAAGGCATCAAGCCAGTCATATCGCTGATTGAAATGAGCAAAGTCCCAATTGAATTGCGGAAAATGCTCTTTGAATTGGATGAAATGCCCGAAATTGAAGTCTATTGACAAACTGACGAATGCCACACTGTCTTTGTATTTTTCGTGTAATTCTTTGATAATCATCATTTCACGAATGCAATCCATGCAGTCTGTGTTGAAAATCTGCACATAAACCCACTTCCCTTTGTAGTCTTCTATGTTGAAATCCGCGCCGTTGACCTTTTTCATTTGTGAAAAATCAACTTTATGATTGTCAACAAATTGGTGCAATTCCGCCAATACGTTTTGCGCAATGAGTTTGTGTTCGGTGAAATGTGTTGTGGTAGCTATTTCTTGAAGAATGGCCTCGATGTTTTTTCTGCTAAATCTTTTGTTTTCATACAAAGCAGAAAGATTTTCAATGATGACCAGCTCTCTAATTTTCTCATTTACTAAGTTTGGATCCTGGCCTGCAAGATTGAAAAGAGTACGGTAGATGCCGTCTTCGTTGATGCATTTCAGCAGTTCCTTTTGGTCGATTTTTGTTGATGAGGTTAGATATTCTGCATAAAATTCATAAAAGAAATTCATGTAGGCAGGATTGTCGTAAAGCAGGTATTCGTTATCTAAATACTTGTGGTATAATGAGTCTTGGTTTTTGATTAAGACAACTCTTTCTAAAGAGCCCAAGGTGTAAAAGATGTAGGATTTGTAAAAGCTTGACGGGCTGTATTGGATTTGGAATTGTCTTTTTAGAGATTTCTGAATGCTGTCGAAATCGGCGGGGGAGATGTCACCGATGATGTTGGGGGAGTAGGTGTCGATGGCGTTGTCTAAAACGTATTCAAATTT
>JAKSME010000030.1 GCA_024400785.1 Bacteroidales bacterium | reverse complement strand
CAACTGTTAAGATGTAAATTGCTAAGTGTCAGTGAGGTTAAATCTTTTCTAGCGAGCAGATAGGCATACCAAAAGGCGGCGGTGCTCCAGTCGCCTTCCCGCGGTACGGTCACGCCTTTGCGGTACGCATCTGCCATCCGGCGGGCGAGTTCGATCTAAGGGGCTGACGGCGGTGCGGCGGGCAAAATGGTCACTTCTTCCGCCCCAATCCGCTGCTGAATGAGCAGCAGCGCGCTGCCCAGCTGACTGCTTTTTGTGCAATCAACGGAGACACGTTTCGCATGCAGGGGGCGGCCAGTAATGTCCCACCCGCTGGCGGAGGGAGTGATGTCGGCGCCAATCTGTTGTAAGGCAACAACTAAGGGACGGATGGGGCGAGCCAACAGTCGGCTTGTTCCTGTGAGATGCCATCGGCCGGGGGTGACGGCTGCCACCGCCATCAGAAATCGGTATGCCGCCCCACAGTCCCTGACATCCAAAGTGACGGTTTTATTATCTGTAAAATGTTGATTTATAATAGATAAAAGATGATGAACCACCTTCACATCTTCCGAATCATTCGGTAGAATTTCTTCTATTTTTTCCCCATAGAGAAAAGATAGAATGAGCTGCCGAATCAGCATGCTCTTGGAGGAATTCAGAGAAATGTGCGCGGCGTTCTCGACCATTAGAAGAGGGAAATCAGAACGAACAGCCAATGGGCGGAAATACCGGCGAAGAGGCCGCCGATGGTGTGTGCGCCGATGGCTTTGCCGATGAGTTTTCTGTAACCGAGGGAGTCGAGCATCGCCGTGTGGGTGCTGAGGTAGCCGCTCCAACACATGCCCATGGCGGTGAAAACCGCAATGGCATCGTTGTTGAGGAAACCAGCGGAGTCGAAGGAGGGAACGATACCGAGCGCAGCCCCAACGGCACCGAGTGCCGTGATGGGGAAGGCAATCAACTCGGAATGCTCGAAACCGAAAAGCCAGTAGAAAACAAAGTCGATTTTGTTGGCGAGCCACGGAATGATAGGCACACCCTCGTATGCAACGCCGGTGTATGTAGAACCGTTGGCCGGACCGAAGGTGAGCATCATCACGATGGTGGAAATGACCAACACACCGGGGATGATGGCGACACCAATTTCCACACCGCCTTTGCCACCATCGAGAATGGCGTTCAATGTGCGTTGGAACGTGCTGACTTTCTGCTCTTTGAATCCTTTGCCATTCTCTTCTTTGAGGTTGTCAACAGCAACATCGGCCGATAATTCCGGGTAGGCCTTTAATGTGGCGTGCTGCATGATTCGGGTGGAAATGATACTTCCGATCACGGCACCAACGAGACCGACAACGGCACCCTGCCCGTATCCACGACCGACCATAAAGGCCAAAACAACCAAACCCATCCCGAATGCAGTACCAAAATTGGTGAGCGAAACCAGCTGATACTGCTTGAAATAGCGACTGAAATTCTTGTCTTTCGAAAGGGTGATGATGGCTGGATTGTCGCTTAAAAAGGTCATAACGGCACCCAAAGAAGCAACACCTGGAAGATTGTACAACGGCTTCATCAATGGACGAAGTAACTTCTCCATCAAGTTCACCACACCAAATTCCACAAACAATTTGCTAATCGCACCCGTCATAACAGTGATGGCCATGATGTACAGAACTGTCTCTAACAGAAGGTGATACGCCGTTTGCATGAAGGTGTTGAGCATGTTCGGCAACGTCATCTTGATGGCCAAACCAGCAAAAAACGCAAAGAAGATGATTAAGAAAATGGCAGTCTCCAAAGGTTTTTTGTGACGGCGATTCCACAAAGCAGCACGCGTGAAATTGCGGTTGGTGAATTTCCTTGCTGAAAAAATGTTGCCAGATGAAAAAATGTTGCGTGGTGACATATTCCTACTTTATTGTTTCGGGTTCAGTTGCTTTTGAAAATAACGCAGAAAGTCCACATTCCAAGTCAAACCAACCTCTGCATTGAGTTTTGAACTTTCTTTAAGTCCTTGATAATAAGGGAAATAATGGGATTGGTATAGCAATGCGTGTAAGCGGACGGCTTGACTGCCATGCGGGCGGTATTCAACACCGGCCCCGTAGAAAAGATAGCGTTGGCCGGGTGTCATCATTATGTCTTTGATGGGGAAAACATTCGGCTGATCAGCCAAATTTTGTTCGTAACCAGCTTTCATAAAGATGTTTACACTTTTGATGGCAAAATCCATGCGGGTGCAAACGCTAAAACTTTGGAAGAAATTCTTCAGGTTCGTGGCGCGGTTTTGATAATCAATGTACCAACTCCAAAAGCCAAATTCGAGGCGGTTGCCCAAATTGATGTGGTTGACAAACTTCCCGCGTTGGCGCTCGAACATGTTGACGGAGTATAACGTCTTGAAATGCGGAAAGTTACCGCTCCACATGAGACTGTAGGCGAAAAGTCCTTGTTTCCATTCATTGCCAGCCCCGGCATAATGAACGTATGGTGAAGTGGCCACCTGAAAAGTAAGTTTGTGATTTTCTGAATTATCGGTAAATATCACAGAACCACCGAGTTGGAAACAATAAACATTGCCCCAATATTGGGTGTAGTAGTAAACATCGATGGGCGCCGCGTCGTATTCAAAACCACCGCATGCCAATGCTTCCTTGCCCGCACGTATCGCCCAGTTTTTGTTGATTTTGTATTGCAGGTAGAGAAAGTCTGTGTTGTCGAAAAAGGAAACCGCTCCCTTGTTGGCAATGACGCGTTGGCGGAAGTAATAGGAAAATCCCTTTCCAAATTCACCCCCGAGGATGAGGTTGAAGTATTTCCCGTTGAAACCGTAGTCGGTGGTGTCCCATGTGGCCGGATGGTCGTTGGTCGCAAACTCATGTTGTAAGTCAAAGTCAGCTCTCATTTCAATTTTAAGATGTGTAAAACGATGGCCTACTGAGTCGCGTTCGTTCTGAGCTTGCAAATTATTGAAAGAAAATAGCGCGCAACAAAGGAGATATATTATAGTTAAATTCTTGATTTTCAAAATGTTATATTTTATTTTTTAGTTTCAATTTCAAGGCACAAAAATAAGATTTTTCTTTGTGAAAAATCGCGTATTTTTGCCGAAATATTTTTTAAGATGGATTATCGAATTCGCGAAGGACTTGATTTGCACTTGGCCGGTGTCGCGGAGAGGGAAATTTCGCCTCTTCCCCTCTCGGATTTCTGTTTCGTGAAACCGTCGGATTTCCGTTGGCTCACCCCGAAACTCACCGTCATGCCTGGCGACTCTGTCCAAGTGGGAACTCCGCTGATGGTGGACAAAAACGATGAGCGTGTCGCCATTGTTTCGCCTGTGTGCGGCAAGGTGCATGAAATTGTCCGGGGCGACAGGCGGGCGATTGAGTGTGTTTCCCTCGCGGTTGACGTTTCCGCTTCTTCCGAAGCCATTGTCCCGGTTGAATCCTCCGCCGCTCCGGCTGACATCCGCGCCACCTTGCTGCAATATGGTCTGTGGCCCTGCCTGAGACAACGTCCCTTCTCTCTGATTCCTCCTTCCACTGCCCTTCCCAAAGCCCTTTTCGTTTCCTGTTTCGACTCCGCGCCGCTCGCCCCCGATTTTGCTTTGCTGATGCGAGAGCGCGAAGCTGACTTCGCCGAGGGAATCCGAATCCTGAAATGCTTGGTCGGCCGCGACGTGCCTGTCCATCTTTGCTTCCGCCCAGATGCCGACAATGCTTGGGCTGAATTAGCGCAAAATGTTGAAATTCACAATTTTATCGGCCCGCACCCAGCCGGAAATGTCGGTACGCAGGTTCACCGCATCGCACCGCTCGACAAATCCGAAACCATTTGGTACATTCATCCTTTCGATGTCGCCCGCATCGGCCGACTCTTTTCCTCTCACTGTCTTTCCTTCGATAAGATTTTCGCCGCCACGGGCCCTGCCTGTACTCGCCCCCGCTACTTTTCTTCCGTCTATGGAACCGATTTGTCTTCCATCTTTTCTCAATCGTTGAAAGAAGAAAATGTGAGAAAAATTAGCGGTAATGTGCTGACAGGTAGTGAAATAGATAAATTTCCGTCGCTCCGTTTTTATGATTTTCAACTTACTTTTTTACCCGAAGAAACCGAACGCGAATTTTTGGGTTGGCTTCTTCCGGGTTTTAATAAGTGGAGCTTCTCCCATACGTTTACTGCTTGGATGAAAAAGCGTAAAATATTTGGATTCAACACGTTGCAGCATGGAGACCGCCGCAATTTCGTTATGACAGACATTTATGAAAAGGTATTCCCCTTTGATGCCATTCTTCCCTTGGAATTGTTGAAGGCCTGCATGACGCATGACTTGGAGAATATGGAAGAATTGGGCCTCTATGAAGTTGATGATGAGGACTTTGCATTGTGTGAGGTGGTTTGTCCTTCCAAGATGCCATGCCAGCAGATCATCCGCGACGGCCTGTTTGAACTCCGCAATGCTTAATGTAGATTGTAGATTATGAAGTTGTCAAAAATAAGCGAAAAACTCAGCACCCACTTTGAAAAAGGCAAGCCGCTGCATTGCTTTTCTTCGTTGTTTGATGCGGTGGACTCGTTTTTCCTCACTCCGAAAACGGTGACTACGAGCGGGAGTCATGTCCGCGATGCCGTTGACATGAAGCGCATTATGATCACGGTGATGGTGGCTTTGATGCCGGCATTGCTGTTTGGTATGTGGAATGTCGGTTATCAGCATTTTCTGGTGACGGGGGAGGGGACCGGCTTTTGGCATTGTTTCGGTTACGGTTTTTTGAAGTGGTTGCCGTTGGCAATAGTTACGTATATCAGCGGGTTAACCATAGAAATCATCTTTGCTCAGCGCCGTGGACACCAAGTGGCGGAGGGTTTTTTCGTTACGGGTTTTATCATCCCGATGATTATGCCGCCCGATGTTCCGTTGTGGATTGTCGCCCTCGCAACCGCGTTTTCGGTTTTGTTCGCGAAGGAGGTTTTCGGTGGCACGGGCTATAACTTTCTTAATCCGGCATTGGTGGCACGGGCTTTTGTCTTTTTTGCTTATCCCTCAGTGATTTCCGGCGACTCGGTTTGGGTTTCGGGCGCGCTGGATGCGGTGAGTGGTGCAACACCGTTGTCGCTCGCACTCAATGGTTCCGTCGAGCAGATGCCTTCCGTGTCGGAAATGTTTGTCGGTACAATTCCCGGCAGCTTGGGCGAAACTTCCAAAATCGCCATTCTGTTGGGGGCTATTGTGCTGTTATTCACGCAGGTAGCAAGTTGGAAAATCATGCTGTCCGTCCTCGCTGGCGGTTGGATTACCGCCGCCGCTTTTCATCTTGGCGGACTTTCGCCCCTTCCCGGTTGGCAGCATCTGTTGATGGGGGGCTTTCTCTTCGGCGCCGTTTTCATGGCTACCGACCCCGTCACGGCGGCCCATACCACCGCGCGTAAACACACATATGCTATCCTCGTCGGCATCCGCGCCATCGTCATCCGAGGCGCTCACAAAGGCTATCCCGAAGGAATGATGCTTGCCATCCTTCTGATGAATATCTTTGCCCCGCTCATTGATTATTGCGTGGTCAGACTTACCATTCGCCGTCGTAAAGTACTCATTTCTAGAAAGAAAATCCGTTTGTAAAGATGAAAATCAGACTCTGTATCTGCTTCTTGCTCACACTGGGGTTCCTCTCTGCTGTCGCACAGCCGATGGATAACACGGAAAGAAAACGCCAGGTGAGCTATATCAAACAGGATACTTTGCCCGTGGAGATTGAAGTACTGCCTCAGGAAATCAATTCCCATTTTTCTGAATATAACGCCATCCTTTTCCCAGACTCTTCCTTCTTTTTCTCTTCCTTACGTCCTGAAAGTGAGGACGATTACGGCGAAATTTTCGAACAGTATTGGACCACCAAAATCTACCGCAGCCAACTTACCGTGGGCGGCTATTCGCACCCGATTTCGATTTCGCCTCTGGTGAATGACAATAAATATTACAACTGCAATTTCACTTTCAACGGAGATCGCACCATGATGATTTTCTCCCGTTGTCTCCGCGAATCTGGGAAACAACTGCAATGTTCGCTCTGGCAAAGCGATTTGAAAGCCGGCCACTGGTCTAAACCGCAACAACTGAACCGGCGTATCAATCTGCCCGGAACTACCACCACGCAACCGCATTGGGTGGATGGCGAAGACTATTGCGTGTTATACTTCGTCTCCAATCGCCCGCGCGGCTTCGGTGATATGGACATCTGGTACGCCATCTATAAAAACAACCGCTTCGACGACCCCGTCAATGCAGGTAGTATGGTGAACACTCCCGACAATGAAATCACCCCTTTTTATGATAAAAAAAGCGGGAGACTCTATTTTAGCTCAGATGGAACTCATTTGACCATAGGCGGTTACGATATTTTTTATACCGAAGGTGCTCTGTCGAAATGGACCCAACCCACCAATATCGGCGTGCCCATCAACTCCGAAGCCAACGATGTCTATTTCACAGTGAACCAACATAATGATGATGGATTTTTCGCTTCCAACCGCCCGAAAAACCCGGAAGATGATGCCGACACCTGTTGCACCGATATTTTCAGCTATCATTGGACTTCCTCTCAAATCGAATCACAACATGCTGATACTGTTGCCGTTGACACTGTTTCTGTGATGGAAAAAGTTACGATGTTGTTGCCTATAACTCTCTATTTCCATAACGACGAGCCCGACCCGCGCACTACGTCTACCACCACACGCAAAAACTATCCCAACACGCTGGCCGACTATTTGGCTGTAAAAGAAACTTATAACGAGGCGTATTCCCAAGGGTTACACGGACATGACGCTCTCTGGGCCAACCAGAAAATCGAGCTTTTTTTTACTGATTCCGTTGAAAATGGGTTTAGAAAATTGGAAGAATTTTCACAACTTCTGCTTTCGGATTTGCAAGCAGGGAAAAATGTGTCCATCACCGTCTGCGGTTTTGCAAGTCCTTTACACAAAGCAGATTATAATTTGGCACTCTCTTCAAGAAGAATTTCTTCCTTCCTTAATTATTTAAAGCAATATAAGAATGGAATATTTTTGCCCTATTTTTCGGGAACGGCCGGAAATACACTTACGGTGATTAGCGAACCTGAGGGTTCTTCATTAGCCAAAAAAGAGGTGAGCGACAATCCGAATGACCAGCGCAATTCGGTTTACAGCATTTCTGCTTCCGTGGAACGCAAAATCCAAATTACGAAGTACGAAGTCAGTGAGTGATTTTCGCTTTGTTGAAAGCTTTCCCCATATTTTTGATGATGTCGGTGGCTATCAAACTTTCCACCGACTCACTTTCGAGTGCGATGTCGCCCGCCAGACCGTGGATGTAAGTTGCTATGATGGCTGCCGCTTCTGGACGTTGTGTGCGTGCCATTAGCCCTAACAAAAGTCCTGTCAGCACATCACCGCTGCCGGCCGTGGCCATGCCTGGGTTCCCCGTCGACACAATGAACAGGCGGCAACTTCCCTCTCTGCGAGGAATGGCAACAATGCTGTTATGGCCTTTGAGAATGACTGTAACTTGGTGCTTATCAACAAAATTCCGCAGTTTGAGAACGCGTTCGGTATCGGTGGCGCAAGCTCCAGCCAGCCGTTCGAACTCCTTCTGGTGAGGCGTCAGCACAGAACGTGGCGGCAGGTAGGCCAGCAGGGTTTTGTCCGCTGCCAGCAGATTGAGCGCGTCGGCGTCAAAGATGACGGGACTGCGGATTTCCGAGAGCAACGCTTTCAACAGACCTTTGGTCTTTTGCGACTGACCGATGCCCGGTCCGATGGCCACAGCGTTGAGCCCGTCGATGTCTTCCCAGTGGCAGCAAGAGATGGCTTCCTCGTTGACGTCGGTACTGATGATGGCTTCCGGTAATGCGATGGGAAGGGCGAGGGCCACGTTGGAAGTGGTGTGAACGGTGAGTTTCCCGCAGCCGCCGCGCAAAGCGGCAGTCGCGCTCATGATGGCCGCACCGGGCATCCTTTGGCTTCCCGCTAACAATAAGGCGTGACCAAACGTGCCTTTGTGCGCATTCGGACTGACTTCCAACAGAGGTAGATAATCTATAATCGTTTCATTATTAATTATTTTCACATCTTCTTCCCCGATGCTTTTGGTGCCTTCGGCCGACGGCGGAGTCATCAAGCCAATATCCAAAACCGAAACTTCGCCGACGAACGCACGGTTTGCGGGACGCAAAAATTCCCATTTTGGGAACTGAAAAGTGTAGGTGTCGGTGGCTTTCACGCAGGCAGCACCATAGGGCAGGGGAGTATCGATAAACATCCCGCTTGGTGTGTCCACAGCGACAACTGTGTCGAAATTTTCATTGATATAATGAATAGCTTCCGCAAATTCTCCTTCGATGGGGCGGGCCAGACCTATGCCAAAAATGGCATCAATGCAGAGTGCGCGACTGTAGTCACTGCAAAGCCCGGAAATTTCTTCGAAAGGACGGACTTTGTCTGTCTCCGATTCTATCTCTTTGAATCTTTGTAGATTAGTGTCAAATTCCTCTGTTGTTTTTTTGCCAAAAGTACAAAGAACAACTTCTGTAGGAATGCCTTTTTGAGCGAGCAGTCGGGCGATGACGAGGCCGTCGCCGCCGTTGTTTCCGGGGCCGCAGAAAATCACAGCCGGTGTATTTCCTGTCAAAGTGAAGTCGTGGAGGAGTTTTTGTGTAAAAACGGTTCCCGCTCTTTCCATCAAGTCGATGGAAGAAATGGGTTCTCGCTCCATTGTCATTTTCTCGCTTTCGCGAATCTGTGTTGCTGTTAATATCATGGCTGTTGGTCAACAATCTTAAATCAAACCCATATTTTGGAAAATCACGCGGAGTTCTTCGCTGGTTTTGACTTTCACTTCGCGGACCTTGCTGCCCATGCTGGGACCGACGATGTTGAATTCTTCGAGTTGGTCCATGATGCGGCCGGCGCGTGCGTATCCGAGTTTCATCTTTCTTTGTAACAATGAGGTAGACCCCATTTGGGTTTCTACGATAAGCGTGGCTGCATCCATGAAGCAGGAGTCAATCATGTTGGGGTCGACGGGTTCGTCCTCACCGCTCTTGCCTGCGGTTTCTTCGGAGTATTCCGGAAGGAGGAATGGCTCCGGATAACCTTGTTGGTCAGCAATATAGCGTGTAAGTTCTTCCACTTCCGGTGTGTCGATGAAGGCACATTGCAAACGCACGAGGTCGCTGCCGGTGGAGAGCAACATATCGCCCTTGCCAATCAATTGGTTGGCGCCGCTGCCGTCCAGAATGGTGCGGGAGTCGACAACGGAAGTGACGCGGAAGGCGATGCGCGATGGGAAGTTCGCTTTGATGATACCGGTGATGATGTTGACAGACGGACGTTGGGTGGCGATGACGAGGTGGATGCCGATGGCGCGGGCCAACTGTGCCAAACGGGCTATCGGGGTTTCAACTTCGCGGCCTGCGGTCATAATCAAGTCGCCGAACTCATCGATAATCAGCACGATATAGGGAAGATAGCGGTGGCCGTTGGTGGGCGAGAGTTTGCGTGCGCAGAATTTAGCGTTATACTCTTTGATGTTGCGGACCTGTGCCAGCTGCAGGAGGTCGTAACGGGCATCCATTTCGGCACACAAAGAGTTGAGGGTGTAAATCACCTTCTTCGTGTCGGTGATGATGGGATTGTCGGAGCCGGGCAGCATGGCCAGGTAGTGGCGTTCGATAATCTTATAAAGCGTGAACTCCACCTTCTTCGGGTCGATAAGCACGAATTTCAACTCCGATGGGTGTTTCTTGTATAACAGCGAAGCAATGATGGCGTTCAAACCGACGGACTTGCCCTGACCGGTAGCACCAGCCATCAGCAAGTGCGGCATCTTGGCCAAGTCGGCAACAAAAGGCTCGTCGCTGATGGTTTTACCCAAACCGATAGGCAGTTCGTACTTGTTGTTTTGGAACTTGTCGGAATCAATAATCGCCTTCATCGGTACAATTTGCGGGTTGGCATTCGGTACTTCGATGCCGATGGTTCCCTTCCCGGGAATCGGGGCGATGATACGGATGCCGAGGGCTGCCAAACTCAAGGCGATGTCATCTTCCAAATTCTTGATTTTGCTGATGCGGATGCCTTCCATCGGGACGATTTCGTACAGGGTGACCGTGGGCCCGATGGTGGCGTAAATTTTCTTGATGGCAATACCGAAACTCTTGAGTGTCTGTTCAATACGCTCTTTCTTGTCGCGAAGTTCCTGCATCTTCGTGCTTTCATCGACCACTGC
This sequence comes from Bacteroidales bacterium, assembly GCA_024400785.1. Classification (GTDB taxonomy): domain Bacteria; phylum Bacteroidota; class Bacteroidia; order Bacteroidales; family WCHB1-69; genus UBA1756. The sequence goes on along the minus strand of JAKSME010000030.1, from coordinate 7,145 downwards.
GGCTTTATAGTCGAGCAGCAGGTCGGTAGAAGGGAATTTGTAGAATGAAAGGTCGAGGCGTGGGTCGTAGGGTTCCAGCGGTACGACGGCGTGCTCGTCGGAAAGGACCACAGGCTCTTCATTTTCCTGCGCTGCTGTCTCTTCGTTATCGGTGACTGTCTCGTCCTCTGTTTCCGTTGAGGCGGTGTTGGAGGTCACTTCAAAGTCTACTTCCGAGTCTTTGCCTTTGTGGGTGAAAATTGTGGAGCTGTCGCCACCGCCCAAATCAATGGTGTTGTTATCGTATTCCTTTCTGAGATGCCCGGGAGCTTCGCTGGAATAGATGTCGTCAAGGTCTTCAGTCTCACGAACTTCATTTTCAATATCTTCATCATCTTCCAACGGGAATTTCTCGCGTTTCGATTTTCTGTTGTTCTCTTTCCCAGCAGTTCTTCCCGCTCTTGCCTCGCGGCCTTCTTCCCATTTGTCTCTGGCCTTTTCGTACATGGAAACGAATACTTTCGGGGAGACTTTGTAACAGAAGAAGAGAAGAAGCAGCAGGAGGGCAATGAGGATGAGAAAGGTGGCGAATTTGCCGGTGCCATGGATGAGACCGCCCGTAATGAGGTTGCCGAATGCGCCGGCGGGAAAGTCGTTGGGCTCGATTTCAGTACCGATGTTTTCAACGAAAAATGCAGTGAAGGATGAAAGCCAAGCCATTGTAAAACAAGTAGTTGCAGTGATTGGGAAAAGTGCTAACGGCTCTTTGTCGAAAGTGATTTTCAAACCAAACAGAAAGGCAAGGAAGGACAACCCGATGGCGAAGATACCAAAGGTGTAGTCGCAGCAGATGTGGCTGAGATAGGCCCCAAGCGCAGAACACCAGTTGGCAGCTTTAGCATTGCCGAGCTGGTCGGTAATGTAGGCTTGGTCACCATTGTGTGTGAACCAATAGGATAAGATGGAAAAAAACGAAAGTATCGCAAACAACAATAGCGCCACACCTCCCGTAATCTTATACCAAGGTTCACCTGCAGATTTTCTTTTCCCTTTATTTTGGGAATGATCCTTTGTGGAATGCGACTTTTTCGGGCTCTTTTTCGAATAATTTGTATTTGTAGTATACATAATATGAAACAATTATATCTTTTTACCAAAAATCTGGCAAAAGTATACAATTTGCAATGGTTTTTCTTCGTTGAAAAAATAAGAATTTCAACAAATTGATGTTTGAAAATAGCAGTCCATTATGCTGAATGCAAAGTCATAACATCGTATTTTTGCAGCCAATTTGAGTTTAAATTTTCAATTATGAATATTCCTTTTTTGTTAGAAGCAGTTCCTACCGAACAGAAAACAAGTTTCTTTAAGTTGGTTTTTGCACCCTCCAGTCTTTGGATTATGATTCCATTGATTCTCATGCTGTTATGGGTGATTTACGTCTTCATTGAACGTTGGCTCACATTGTCAGATGCGGCCAAGGATGAAAGCAATTTCATGAACAATATCAAAGACCAGATTCACGAAGGTCGCTTTGACTCCGCCATCGCATTGTGCAAAGGCAGCGACTCCCCGCTGGCCCGCATGATCGAAAAAGGCATCTCCCGCATCGGCAAGCCCCTCGGCGATATTTCTACCGCCATCGAAAATACAGGACAGCTGGAAGTGCAACGCTTGGAAAAACGCCTGTCTTCCATCGCTACCATCTCCGGTATCGCCCCGATGATCGGCTTCTTGGGCACCGTCACCGGTATGATTAAGGCCTTCAGCGACATGGCCGCCAATCCCAACAACATCCAAGTATCCAGCCTTTCCGAAGGTATCTATATGGCTATGATCACCACAGTCGGCGGTCTGATTGTCGGTATCATCGCATACGTCTTCTATAACGTATTGGTAGACAAGGTGTCTCAGCTCATTCACCAACTTGAGGCCCGCACTACTGAATTTATGGACATCCTTAACGAACCCGGCAAGTAAGTCGGTAAAAGTTTTTTTGTCATGGCTATTAAAACTCGTCATAATAAAAAAATGGAACCCAACATGTCGTCCATGTCCGACTTGGTGTTCCTGTTGTTGATTTTCTTCGTCATCACTTCCACGCTGGTTTCCCCGAATATGATCAGCGTCGATCTCCCTTCAAGTGATGCCGGGCAGCAGAATGTGAAGCGCAATGTGGAAGTATACGTGGATACTTTGAACTATTACCACGTGAATCCGGAGGTGGGTACAGAACCCGGCACGATGTCGTTAGACACTGTCGCCATCCAGTTGCGCGCAGCCATGGAAACCGATGAGTCAGAGCAGAATGTGGTCATTCTGCGTGCCGACCGCGATGTGCCGGTACAAAGCGTTGTCGACCTCATGGGTGTGATTTCCACCTTGAACAAGGAACGCACGGAACAAAATAAAGAGCCTTACAAAATGGCTATGGCCACGGTGGCTCCAACCGAATAAATCTTTTCGCCATGGATAACCAAAGCAGAAACAGACTGATTTCGTCCGCGGGCACGCTTTTTTGTTTCGCCCTGCTGATGATTTTCTTGATCTTTTGTGGCTTCACTTACATGGATCCCCCGCCCAAAGCGGCCGATGAGATGGTAGTGGAAGTGCAAGAGATTGAATTGGCAGACAATGGCGGTGGCAATTTGCAAGACGGCGGAAATTTCAGCGAGACCAAGAAGACACCTTCGCCGGAAATCAAGGAGTCGCCCACGAAAACAGCCCAAAAGAACAATAAACCCACGAGCAACACGATGACGAGCACGACGGGCCCGAAGGCCAACGTGCCGGAAACGCCGAAGCCCAACAGTTCCGCCATGTTCGGCAGCGATAAGGTGGGAAGCGGCAGTACTGCGTCAACGGCGGGAGGTAATACCTCCGGAAACGGCGGTGCGGGCGGCCACGGTGACGGTCTCGGCTACGGCAATGCAGCCGGTTCGGGCGGCGGTACCGGTGGCGGCACCGGCTCCGGCTCCGGAAAACCGGGCTGGTCCATCAAACCCAACTGGACTGGCATCCGCGCCGACCATGACTTCACCTTCGACCTCAAAGTTACCGTTGACAACGATGGAAATGTGACGGACGTGAAACGAGGTAAGAATTGTAATGCGCCGGAAAGTGTTGTTTCTCAAGCGATTGCAAGAATCAAAGCCGCCAAATTCAAAAAAGGTTTTGCAGGTACTTACGAACAACCTTGTTCCATTAAAAAAAATAACTGAAAATTATTGTAAGATAGTAATTTATATCAAAAAAAAATGTACTTTTGCACCGCTTTTCTCGAGAGGCTCCGGGAAAAGCGGTTTTTTTAGTTAAACCTCTTTGTTTCACACTTTTATCAGGTCCAGTGGACCACAATTTTTTGCTATGGCAGAAGAAATCATTAACAATCCGGAAGAAGTTATCTCCGAAAACCAACCCGTAGAAGCTGCACCCGCAGTAGAAGAAACTCCCGCAGTAGAAGCTGCACCCGCAGTAGAAGCTGCCGAACTTCCGGAAACCCCAAAGGCTCCCAGAAAACCCCGCGCAATTGAAAACGCTTACGCAGGCACGATGGCTAACTTCGACTGGAACAACCTCGAAAAGAAAGGTCACAAATACAGCGCAGACGAACAGAAGAATCTGGAAGACCTTTACACCAAATCTTTCAAATCTATCGACGAACAGGCCGTTATCATGGGTACTGTCGTCTCCATCAACCAACGCGAAGTCGTCGTTAACATCGGTTTCAAATCCGACGGCGTCATCTCCGCTTCTGAACTTCGTTACAACCCCGAACTGAAAATCGGTGACGAAATCGAAGTTTACGTCGAAAGCCAAGAAGATGCTACCGGCCAGCTCATCCTTTCTCACAAGAAAGCTCGCCTCCTCAAATCTTGGTTGCGTGTTAACGAAGCATTCGAAAAAGAAGAAATCATTACCGGTTATGTCAAATGCCGTACCAAAGGCGGTCTCATCGTCGACGTATTCGGCATCGAAGCCTTCTTGCCCGGCTCTCAAATCGATGTCAAACCCATCCGCGATTATGACATCTTCGTTGACAAAACCATGGACTTCAAAGTCGTTAAGATCAATCAGGAATTCAAGAATGTCGTTGTTTCTCATAAGGCACTCATCGAATCCGAACTTGAAGCCCAGAAAGCTGAAATCATCTCCCGCCTTGAAAAAGGTCAGGTACTCGAAGGTACTGTTAAGAACATCACCACTTACGGTGTATTCATCGACCTCGGCGGCGTAGACGGTTTGATTCACATCACCGACCTCTCTTGGGGCCGTATCATCCATCCCGAAGAAATCGTTCAGCTCGACCAGAAAATCAACGTCGTTATCCTCGACTTCGACGAAAACAAAAAACGTATCGCCCTCGGTCTCAAACAGCTCACTCCCCATCCGTGGGATGCTCTTGATCCGGAACTCAAAGTCGGCGACAAAGTTCATGGCAAGGTTGTCGTTGTTAACGACTACGGCGCTTTCCTCGAAATCATGCCCGGCGTTGAAGGCCTCATCCACGTTTCTGAAATGTCTTGGTCACAGCACTTGCGCACCGCTCACGACTTCCTCAAAGTCGGTGACGAAATCGACGCAGTTCTCCTTACCCTCGACAAAGAAGACAGAAAAATGTCTCTCGGTATCAAACAACTCATCCCGGATCCGTGGGCTGACATCCAGCAGAAATATCCCGTTGGTTCAAAACACACCGCTGTTGTCCGCAACTTCACCAACTTCGGTATCTTCGTTGAACTCGAAGAAGGCGTTGACGGCCTCATCCACATCTCTGACCTCTCTTGGTCAAAGAAAATCAAACATCCCGCTGAATTCACCAAAATCGGTGAAAACATCGAAGTTGTCGTTCTCGAAATGGATGTTGAAAACCGTCGTCTCAGCCTCGGTCACAAACAACTCGAAGAAAATCCGTGGGACGTTTATGAAACCATCTTCACCGTTGGTTCAGAACACGAAGGTAAGATTGTCAGCATGAACGATAAAGGTGCTGTCGTTGCATTGTCACACGGCATCGAAGGTTTCGCTTTCAACCGCAACCTCATGAAGGAAGATAAGAGCTACGCTAAGGTAGAAGAAACTTTGAACTTCAAAGTTATCGAATTCTCCAAAGAAGCTAAGAAAATCAACCTTTCTCACACCAAGACTTGGCAGTTGACTCCGGAAGAAGATCAGAAGAAAATCGAAGCCGAAGACAAAAAACAGGCTAAGGAAATCAAGAAGGTTAACGACAATGTCGAAAAAACCACCCTTGGTGACCTCGAAGCCCTCCAAGCTCTTAAAGAAAAACTTGGTAAAACTGAATAATTTCAGATACACCACAACGAAATGCCTGCCCACTCGGGCGGGCATTTCTTTTAAATGGAAGAAAGTTACTCCCCCCATCGCAACCCTATGAAAACCGTTACCCCGAAAAAAGCTCTTGGCCAACACTTCTTGTGCGACGATGCCATCGCAAAGCGAATTGTCGACAGCTTGCAAACTCCCAATCCGAATGTGCTGGAAATCGGCCCGGGAATGGGCGTGCTCACCCAGTTCCTGTTGCAACGCAACGACATCCATTTCCAAGTGGTTGAAATCGATGGAGAGTCGGTGGCCTATCTCCATGAAAATTTCCCGCAGCTGCGCAACAACATCATCCCTGCCGATTTCCTCAAACTGAAATTGAATGAGATGTATGCCGAAAAGGTGAGCATCATCGGTAATTTTCCCTACAATATTTCATCTCAAATTCTTTTTAAAATATTGGAAAACAAGGATTTGGTAACTGAGACGGTGGGAATGTTCCAAAAGGAGGTGGCTGAACGTGTGGCATCGCAACCCGGTAAAAAAATGTACGGGATTCTGAGCGTGCTGCTTCAGGCATTTTTCGATATTGAATACCTTTTTACGGTGCATGAAAACTCCTTCAATCCACCGCCCAAGGTGAAATCTGCCGTCATCCGTTTGAAACGCAACCCCGAAAAACGGCTGCATTGCAACGAGGCCCTTTTCAAGAGTGTGGTGAAAACAGCCTTCAACCAACGTCGCAAAACACTTCGTAACTCATTGAAATCCTTCGAGTTCAATCCGGATTTCACTGCAAATGAAATCTTCTCCCGCCGACCGGAACAACTCAGCGTGGCCGAATTCGAACTTCTTTGTGAAAATATTTCTAAATAATGCAGAAATTTCGCAGTTTGGTACTCCCCATCGCCATCGTGGCTGGACTATTCTGCCACCATTGGCTGGCCTTGGCTCGCCCAATGGTGCCGTTTCTCATCTTCTTCATCCTTTTCTTGAACTTCAGTGCCATCGAAGTCCGCAAGCTACGTCTTGCACCCATGCACGGCTGGATGCTTCTGTTTCAGGCTGTTGTGAGCTTGGGACTCTATTTCGCCATCGCCCCTTTTGACGAATTGCTGGCACAGGGTGTCTTGGTGGGCATCCTCAGTCCGGTCGCCGCATCCGTGGTGGTGGTGGCTTGCATGTTGGGCGCCGACCGCGCCTCCATTACCACTTACAGCTTGGTTGGCAACTTCGGAATCGCCATCCTCGCCCCCATCTATTTTTCCTTCATCGGCACCAATGTCTCCATGCCGTTTGTTGATTCATTTCTCCTCATCCTTTCCAAAATAGGGCCGACTATTGTGCTTCCCTTGCTGATAATCATCGTGTTGCAGTTGGTCGCACCGAAAGTGAACAACGCTATCGCTCGCTTCAAAGGGTGGTCGTTCTATTTGTGGGCCGTCGCCCTGATGATTACCATCGGACAGACCATCGACTTCGTTTTCCTGCATGGCGAGGGCAACTGGCACAGCATCATCTGGCTCTCCATTGCTTCATTGCTCGGATGCGCCATACAGTTCGGAGTCGGTCATCTCATCGGCAACCATTACGGCGACCGTATCGCGGGCGGACAAGGACTGGGCCAGCGCAACACCGCTCTTGCCATCTGGATGGCTGGCATGTATCTGCAACCATTGGCATCCATTTTCCCCGCTGCATATTCCATCTGGCAAAATCTGTACAACAGTTACCAACTGTGGCAGCATGATAGGAGAGGGGAAATGGTGGAAACGGTTAAACGGTTAAACGGTTAATTTCGGTTAAACGGTTGATTTCGGTTAAACGGTTAAACGGTTAAACGGTTAAGGGGTTAAGCGAAATCAACAATTCAACAATTC
>JAKSME010000003.1 GCA_024400785.1 Bacteroidales bacterium | reverse complement strand
GAAGAGATTTTAAGAATGAGTCTGGAGATTCTGATGAAGGCAGAACGCAACGAGCCAACACATTCCAGCACTTCTTCCAGAGGAAGGGGAATGGGTGTCTCCGCAGGGGCAAGCCCAACGCTGATATGAACAGCGAAACGTCATTCCGACGCCCGACGTTAGGAACGTTGTGAGGAAAACAACAAAATTAACCGGGTTTAAAAGTTATCCCCATTTTTTTACATAATATCCCAATTCCCGAAAATGGGGTTTGGGCGACTGTATTTTTGCTCCATCATTTTTGATCGCAAAAACCATTGTTCAACCTTAAAAAATTCCCTGTCATGAAACCGCAAGTTGTTTCGTATCAATTGGTGCCGGTGGCCCCTAATGCCACCGATGATCCACTTCCCGCGTTAAATTCCATTACGCTCGACATTACCACTGCCGACGTACAACACCTGGGATTTAAGCTCGCACTGCCTTCCTCCCAAACCGTCACGCTGCCGCTCAAGGGCGAAGGTTTGGTTGCCACAGAACTGAAAAACATTGTGAGCATTGAAAGTCCGACCAATCTGTCCGACCAAGTCAGCAACAACAAATACGTGTTTTTCACCCATCGCCCACCAGGCATTCTGGTTGACTTTACCGCCTCTCGCGACATTGAAGGCAAGCTGCACATTTCTTTGGATGATATGGTAGAAGTTTACCGGGGAATATATGTTAATAAGTTGTATATCAACAATTTTGATGGAAGAATTTTGAAATTGAAAACCTTTGGGGAGGCCAAAGCGCACACTGTTCCGGTGAGCAGGGCGAATAAGCGGAAAATTGGGGAGCTGGCCCGTTCCCCGCACTAATTACCGATGATTGCTTTTTCGCACCTCTCATTGCTGACCGCAATTTTGAATGATTTAAAGATAATACTTTTGCACGTCGAGATTTGACGCAAAAGTCGGTCTCTTGAAACTTCGACATGGCGGGAGCAGAAATGCTTCCGCCGTTTTTTTACATCATTTCATCATAAAAACTCAATGCCGGCGACGGACAGTCACAATGTTTTCATACGGAACGGCGTGGTAGAGACGGTGTGCACACCGTCTCTACTGAACCGCCGCACACCGTCTCTACTGAACCGCCGCGCACCGTCTCTACTGAACCGCCGCGCACCGTCTCTACGAATCAAATAATAATAGTACCTTTGCGCTCTAATATTAACTGCAATGTCTGACAAAAAATTCTTAGATCGCTATCGCATTCCATCAGCCCGCGCTCCTTGGCATAGATATGACAATGGTTACTACCATATTACAATTTGCACTGCGAAACGGAAATGTTTTTTGGGGGAAATTACAGATGGCGCAATTGAACCTATTATTAACCTATCGATAATTGGTAAATATACGTATGAACAATTTTCCAATGTTTCAGAACATTATCCGTATGCTGAAATTCCGTTGTTTGCTATAATGCCTAATCACATACACGCCATTGTGATTATAGACAAAGAAAAATGTAGAGACGGTGTGCACACCGTCTCTACTGAACCGCCGTACACCGTCTCTACTGAACCGCCGCACACCGTCTCTACAAGATGGAAATCTCCGCAAGTGGACAAAATGATGCAAAATATTTCCAGACAGAAAAGCCCTTTATCCATAGTTATTGGTGGACTAAAACGTTCTGTCACAAAATTTGCTCATGACAATGAAATCCCTTTTTCGTGGCAGTCTCGTTTCCATGATCACATTATCCGAAACACGGACGACTTAAACAAAACCGCACAATACATTGAGCAGAATGTTGCAAAATGGCACGAGGATGAATTTTACGTAAAACAATTGTAGACACGGTGTGCATGGAGAAAAAAGCGGCCCGAATCCCTCCGAGCCGTTTCTTCTATCATAATTCTGCATTCTGCATTGATAATTCTGCATTCTGCATTCCTTCTTACGCCTCCAGAATCTCCAGAATCTTGATGGCGCAGTCGCTGATGATGCTGCCAGGTCCGAAGATGGCGGCGGCACCGGCTTTGTACAGGAAGTCGTAGTCTTGCGGCGGGATGACGCCACCCACGATGACGATGATGTCTTCGCGGCCCAGTTTCTTGAGTTCTTCGATAACCTGCGGAACCAGGGTCTTGTGACCGGCGGCGAGGGAAGAAACACCCAAAACGTGAACGTCGTTTTCGACGGCCTGCTTGGCTGCTTCGGCCGGAGTCTGGAACAACGGGCCCATATCCACGTCGAAGCCGATGTCGGCATAGCCGGTAGCCACCACTTTGGCGCCACGGTCGTGACCGTCCTGGCCCATCTTGGCCACCATGATACGCGGGCGACGGCCTTCTTTCTTTGCAAATGCGTCTGCCATTTCGCAGGCCTTCTTGTATGAATTGTTGTCTTTTTGTTCTGAACTGTACACGCCTTGAATCAAATTAATTTTTGCTTTGTAACGACCGAAGACTTTTTCCATGGCCATGGAGATTTCACCGAGGGAAGCGCGTTTGCGGGCAGCGTCGAGTGAGAGTGCCAGCAAGTTGCCTTCGCCGGTTTCCGCACATTTGGTGATGGCGTCCAAAGCGGCCTGAACCTCTTCGTTGTTGCGGTTGGCGCGGAGCTCCTGCAAACGCTTGATCTGCGCTTCGCGTACCACCGTGTTGTCAACTTCCAGAGTTTCAATCGGGTCTTCTTTTTCCAGACGATATTTGTTTACGCCGATGATGCTTTCCATACCGGAGTCGATACGGGCCTGCTTGCGGGCAGCGGCTTCTTCGATACGCATTTTCGGAATGCCGGTTTCGATGGCCTTGGCCATGCCGCCCAAGGATTCGATTTCCTGAATATGTTTCCAAGCGCGGTGTGCCAACTCGTTGGTGAGGGTTTCAACATAATAAGAACCGGCCCACGGGTCAACGCTCTTGCAAACCTTGGTTTCTTCCTGAATGTAAATCTGCGTGTTACGAGCGATACGTGCGGAGAAGTCGGTCGGCAGGGCGATGGCTTCGTCCAAAGCGTTGGTGTGCAGCGACTGGGTGTGACCGAGAGCGGCGCCCATGGCTTCCACGCAGGTACGGGTGACGTTGTTGAACGGATCCTGTTCGGTGAGCGACCAGCCGGAAGTCTGGCAGTGGGTACGAAGAGCGAGGGATTTCGGGTTCTTCGGGTTGAACTGTTTCACGATTTTGGCCCACAACATACGGGCGGCGCGCATCTTGGCGATTTCCATAAAGTGGTTCATACCGATGCCCCAGAAGAAGGAGAGGCGCGGTGCGAAATCGTCAACGCTCATACCGGCGTTGATACCGGCGCGGAGGTATTCCAAACCATCGGCCAACGTGTAGGCCAACTCGATGTCGGCGGTGGCGCCGGCTTCCTGCATGTGGTAGCCGGAGATGGAGATGGAGTTGAATTTCGGCATGTTTTTGGAAGTGAACTCAAAAATATCCGCAATAATCTTCATTGACGGAAGCGGCGGATAGATGGAGGTGTTGCGCACCATGAATTCCTTCAAAATATCGTTTTGGATGGTACCGGTCAGCTGTTCCATCGGCACGCCCTGTTCTTCGGCGGCGAGGATGTAGAAGGCGAGAATCGGCATGACGGCGCCGTTCATCGTCATGGAAACTGACATTTTGTCCAACGGGATCTGGTCGAACAAGATTTTCATATCGAGGATGGAATCGACGGCGACACCGGCTTTGCCCACGTCACCGACAACGCGTTCGTGGTCGGAGTCGTAGCCGCGGTGGGTGGCCAAGTCGAAAGCGATGGAGAGGCCCTTCTGACCGGCGGCCAAGTTGCGGCGGTAGAAGGCGTTAGACTCTTCGGCGGTGGAGAAACCGGCGTATTGGCGGATGGTCCACGGCTTGTTGACATACATCGTGGAGTAGGGTCCGCGGAGAAACGGCGGCAGACCGGCGGCATAGTTGAGGTGTTCCATGCCTTCGAGGTCGTCTTTCCCGTAAACCGGTTTGCAGGGAATCTGCTCAGCGGTCATGCGGTCTAAATCAATGTGGTTTTCTTTTGCCCATTCTTGAAAACTCTGCTTCGTTTTCGGGGCTGTTTTGTGACTTACTTTACTGAAATCAGGACGCATAAAGCTATATTTTATTATTGTTTTGATTCTTATAAAATGAGCGGCAAAGATACGAATTAAAATGGGAATTTCGGGTGACAATTTTCAAAATTCATGGAAGCCGTTCCCTGAAAATATCGCACAACGCATTTCCTGATACAAAATGCGACAAAACCGGGAAAAAACTCCGAAAAAAAATGACGGTTTTCAGAATCTTACGCAATTCGCCTTTTTTAAGTTTGCAATTAGTACTGTTGCGATATTTATTTTGAAGATAAAGAAATAAAAGCGTCAGCAATGAATTCCCCTCCTTTTTAAGGAGGGGATAAAGGGGTGGTAATATAGAAACAATATTCAAATCAAAAAATCCAAGAACGCTTGTATCTTATATTATATCAATAACTTATATGATTTTTTAAAATTTTATCGCAACATTACTAGTTTGCAATAATAATATGTTTTTTAATATAGCCTTAAACGCATTTTTTTCTCTTGAAATTTCTTAGAAAAAAAATGACAATTTAAAAATATTAATAGTAATTTCGCAGCATACAAAAAGTTGAATTTGGTTGTTTTTTTTGTTGAATTTCAGCTGACAGAAATTAAGGCCAAAGTCAACTTGGTAAAATATTATAATTATGAAACGAAGAATCAACAAGTACATCGAGGCAAGGAAAAGGCAGCAAGGCGGAATAGTAAAAGCACAAAGTACACCATTAATAACAAATCCTTTTGGATATAGTAATAATTATATTCCAGTTCAAAATCAATCAAATCAAGAAACATATGAAGAAAGAATAAAAAGAATTGATAAAGAAAATTTAGAAATTCTTAAACGTTCTCAAAATAATGTTCCTGCACCAATGTATTCTCCTGCAGAAGTTGAATATCAAAGAAAACTTGCAGAATCAAATGCCAATCTTCCTAAAATAACGCAGCAAAAAGCTCCTGTTCCTACTACTCCAATGACAGTACAAGAATATAATGCGGCCTTGCGTGTCGCAGAAGACGAAGCAAGAGAAGCAAGATATAGGAACGGCGGCAACTTTTTAGATGATGCCCTTAAAGGTTCGATGTTGGGTTCTGGTGTGAACAGATTCATTAACGGACAAAATTGGTATGATATTCCATTGGGAATGGGACAGGCGGCCTTAGGGACCCTCATGCTTGCCGGTGGCGCAAATATGGTGGCTCCAAGAGTTTCATTGAAAACATCTGTTCCGACCTCGCCAACAACTCCGAAATACACATTGCTGAATTCCCCAACTTCCTTTGCCTCCAAAGCGACGAATTTTGGGAAAAGCATGGCCATAGGTGCCGCCGCCGGAGAAACCGTCAACCAGGCCCCGCGATTATGGAGCGGGAAAACCTGGAATGAGAACGTAATAGATTCGACATTCCTGAAAAACATTCAGAAGGCATATCCTGCTATGGCGGATTTCGCGGCGAGCCTGACCAATCCGGGATATTATCTCGGTTTTGGCGCAAAGGGATTGGAATACACCGGCGCATTAGGAAAACAGCTGACGAACGGCATTTCAAACGGCGTGAACAGCGCGAAGAACCTATTTACCAAATATACCTCACGCATAAACCCCGTGACGGGAAAGTTTGAAATCGTGCCAGAGGTGCAGAGACAAGGGAAGAGTGTGGCAGCTTTGCCGAGTTTAGAAAATCATTTACAAGGAATAAAAAATAATATTACAAAGAGAGAATTACCTTCAGTTATAGGGAAAGATAATGTATCTTTGCCGAGTGAATTGAACTATCATATTACAAATCCAAACTATGTAGCGACAACTCCTGAATATGAAATTGCTAATTCAATTGCGTATGATGCTGTAAATGGCTCAACGCGGGGAGTACAAGAGTTACTCTTTATGGGAAAGAATGAAATATTTTTATAATAATCGTAACATTCAAGATCCGATTAATGACTTAAGAACAATATATGGTATTCCGAGATTATTATATCATTCTGGAAAAGTTTATCAAAAAGGAGGTGAATTATGAAAATTATTCAAAAAATTAAAAATTTTATTGCTAAAAAAAAGAAATATAGAAGATTATATAAGGAAGCTATTATAGCTCAAGACATCGCTGCAAAAGCTTTTTTTAATGATTATCATAGTTCAAGGAAAGATGGTTGTCTTATTGACCCGGATCCTATTCTATTTAATAAAAGAAAATGGGCTGAAAGATATATAGCAAAACATTGGAATGATAAAGATGATTTAATAAATATCGATATCCGAATAAAAAATATAGACTTAGAAGCAGTAATTTGGAATATTGAAAGTATAATGGAAACTCAAAAGAATCTTTGTTTAAAAGAAGCTTTTGAGTTATATTGTCAGCATATTGATAAACGGATATTATATGAAATTCCAAACTTTTATGCGGATTTTTATAAATTCGTGTCATCATCTTCCGAATTTCAGGTATTAAAAGAAAAATATAAAGACAGATTAACGGAACCAACAGAGAATGACAATGCAAACCAGAACAACGAACAAAAATAAATTCTAAATTCAACAGATAATAACGCATACAAGTACCCCCAAACAAAAATTTTTCAGAATTATCTCTTATCGTCTTGCTGATTTATGGCTTGACAACCTTTTGGGCCTTCGGGGAATGGGGGAATGGCGGAAGTGTGAGGAACATAATTAATTCCTTAACCCATTCAACCCTTCATCCGTTTACAAGATTAAAGGGAATGATTCCGTATTATAAAATATTGATACATGTATAGTTACAAAAAAATATTTTCAAAATAATCTTCCACCCCCCAATTTTATTATCTTTGCCGCACCAATTTCTAACATCGTCATTATGAAAAGCCATTGGATTCAAAACCACAAATTTGCGAGGATGTGTTTGCTAACGATTAGCATCACCGCTGTTTTAGGCACGGTTTTCTTGTTGTTGTGCGACTCAATAACACCGACCATCGTTTGCATCGAATACATTGGCGCCGCCTTGATTGCCACCCTATTCAACCTCATTTTTGCGCATCAGGAAGCATTTCAGACAAAAAAATGGCTGGCAATTCCGGTTCTCATTCTTGTTGTGGTTATTGTCTGCACCATGACGACGGCATCTTCGAATTTTGAAAAATTCTGGTTCCACGCAGTGAACACAACAGTGTCAACAGCCGTCGCCTTTTTTATTGTAAAGAAGTTTGGAAAAAAGAAAGAGGGCGAGTAACCGAAAGGATAAAAACTTGCTTTGCAAAGTTGAAAAACATCATTGAATAATCAATTATTGAAACTGGGGAATTCTAATTAAAAGTAATTGATTTTCAGTACTATATAGCATAAAATCGCGCGATTTTCGTCATTATTCTTCCTGTTTTGTAAAAAAATATCAATTTGATGAAATCAACAATTTTGAGGGCATTTTCGCAGTAATGAGCATCTTCGTTCCTACCATTTTCATTGAAAATGTTTTGATATAAATCTTTGATAATCAAATAATTATTTGTATATTTGCAGAAGTTAAACGGCATCAAAATGAAAAAGCAAACCTACAAACGGACCGGAAACTGCGGATTATTTGATTTGGAAGAGAACACCGCAAAATTGTGCTAGCTCGGCAATCCCTTGGAAAAATTGGCGAAAGTGGTTGACTTCGAGATGTTTAGAGAAACACCCGTGAAGAAAACAAGGCCATCAAGGAAGGCCGCGGTGATGAACTTTGGAATGAGGAAGAAGATGATACTGAAGAAGATAGGTAGAAAAAGGCCAACAAGAAGCGGCACAAGGACACCGACGCCCGCTTGACGAAGAAGGGCGGACAGAAATTCTACGGCTACAAGACCCATACGAAAATCGATGCGAAAAGCAAGCTGATAAAGAAATCGGTGACGACGAGTGCGGAACAGCACGACTCAATTCCAACTAAGTTACTGATTGACAGCGACGATTACGGTCAGGAGCTGTATGCCGACAGCGCCTACATCGGTAAGAGTGTCAAGAACCTGATGCGCCGCTTCGAAATGAAAGACCGCGTGCTCAAGCGCAAAGTCAGAGGTAAGCAACTAAGCAAACGGCAGGAAACGCTCAACAGGAAAAACGCCACCCCGCGTGCTCGGGTTGAACACGTGTTCGGCTTTTGCGAACAAAGTTTGCACGGGATGTTCAGCCACTCGGTAGGATTTGCGCGAAACGCCGCCAGGAACATCCTGACGAGTCGGGTTTACAATATGTTGCGATATGAGCAAATTCAAAGATTGGGAATGAACTGATTTATATAACACACTGAAAATCAACAAATTGCCCCTAAAATTTCCATAAAAACATCATCAAACTAGTGAAAACGAGAAAATAATATGTATATTTGCAGCGTCGTTTTCTTTAGAATTTTTGTTTAACAGACTTCGCAAAATTCAGAAGGACGGCGCGAAATGAGTAAAAATAGAAGTCTCCTTTAAGTTATGAAAAAAATATTCATCAATTTAATTGCATTTTTCGCAGTCTTAACGGCCTTTTCACAAAAAGAGGCCGAAATTCCCGCTGCCTTTAACGCCTTAGATTACAAATTCAAAACCGGGATCTGGGAAGTTGAACCGAATATGGATATTGACAACAGACCGATATTTCCGACATTAATTTATAAAGAAATATATGGTTTCTGTCATCCTTGGGCTGGAGATGGGAGAATTTTTGAAAACGACTCTACTTGCTATTCATATTATGTTTATGCTGGAGATGATGAAAATCACTATTACAAACTCCGAAATAGAATTTGCCTCCATCGTGTAAATGAAGTCGCAAATTTAGGCGACTTACTCATAGGAATGCATTACGGATGTTGCGGCGATGATAACGAAGGAATTCTAGTAAGAACAATTGACGGACAATGTATTTGCCAATGGACAGGCGAATTTTTCTATGAGATTCACATCGGAAATGACACTCTGTTTTTAGGTCTACGCTATCCTTTTGGTGCCCTCGGAGATTACGGTGGAACAATGGTACTAACCTACTCTTATAATAAAAACAATTCTGATAGCATTGTCCTTCAAAGTAAAGTTCCAATACACCCAACTACCATTTTTGGCAATGAAGTTAAAACATCTTCAAAATCATTCCACGCTTCGTATGAATTAAATTCAGATCTTCTTGCCATAGAAGAACATTTCGACAATCAGCAATCCAAAGGAAGAGAAAATTATACAGTCGTTGACATCAATCCCAACGATTTAAAAAATCCCAAAACCGCATCTACAGCAATGGTGATTAAAATTTTGAGAAGTGATTGGGAAGAAACGAACGAGAAAAAAACACTCTATGAAATTCCATTATCAGATTTGCAAAAATTACCAAGAAAAATTTCACTTGACTAAAAGAAAGCGTACGGTAATAATTCAACAAAAAAAGCCGCAGGAGACTGCGGCTTTTTTTATTATCAGAAACTTTCGGATTATTTCTCGCTGATTTCCTTCTGCAAGCGTTCGTTCAGCAGCGGAACGATCTTGTTGAAGTCGCCCACAACGCCGAGGTCGGCAACGCCAAAGATGGGAGCATCCTTGTCGCGGTTGATGGCGATGATGAGGTCGGATTCTTCCATACCGGCCAAGTGCTGGATGGCACCTGAAATACCGATGGCCATGTAAAGGTTCGGGCGGACGGTCTTACCGGTCTGGCCAACCTGCACATCGTGCGGCATCACGCCGGCATCAACCATGGCGCGGGAGGATGAAACTTGTCCGTTCAAGGTCTGTGCGAGAGCGCCGAGTTTTTCGAAACCTTCTTTGCAGCCAACGCCACGACCGCCGGAAACCAAAACCTTGGCCTCGGTGATGTCCATTTTGCCCTTGTCGGCTTTCACCTTCTTCACGAGCTTGACAGCGAACTTGCTGGCATCGAAAACGGGAGCGAACTCAACGACTTCACCCTTGCGGGAAGCGTCGCGCGTCATCTTCTGCATCACGCCCGGACGGACGGTTGACATCTGCGGACGGCGTTCGGTACACATAATGGTAGCCATCAGGTTGCCACCGAAAGCGGGACGCGTCATCATCAGTTCCTTCTCTTCGGAAATTTCCAATTTGGTGCAGTCGGCGGTCAAACCGGTGGCCAAACGTGCGGAAAGGGTCGGACCGAGGTCGCGGCCGATGGTGGTAGCGCCAAACAGAATGATGCTCGGTAAATATTTGGCAACAATCTGTGAGATGGCCTGTGAATATTGTTCGGTCAAATAGTCCTTCAGTTCGGGGCAGTCGGAAACGATTACTTCGTCAGCGCCGTACTCGATAAGGGTTTGACATTGGTTCTTGATGTTGTGGCCGAGGAAGATGGCGACAACCTTTTCGCCCAGGATCTGTGCGAGTTCGTGGGCCTTGCCGAGCAGTTCGAGGCCGACGGGCTGGATGACGCCGTCGCGCTGCTCAACGAATACGAATATATTTTTGTAACTTGATTTATCCATAGTTGAACCTCCTTAGATGATGAATTTTTCTTTCAATTTGGAAACGATGAGATCGACGGCTTCTTCCGGAGTGACGTCGAATACTTCGCCGGCAACCTTTTGCGGTTTGGTGAAGGATCTCTTCACGCGGGTGGGCGAGCCGTTGAGACCGAGTTTTGCTTCGTCAACATCAATCTTTTCAGCGGTCCAGATTTCGATTTCTCTCTGGTCGTAAGCTTCAATGATACCTTTGACGGTCATGTAACGCGGAGTGAAAGCGGATGCCAACACGGTGAGGACGGCGGGCGTGTGAACTTCCAGCATCTGGTAGCCGTCTTCGTCTTCCTTCTTGACAGTGAGCAGGTTCTTACCGTCGAAGTCAACTCCGGCAACGTAGGAAATCATCGGAGTGTGGAGGTGCTCAGCGATTTGCGGGCCCACCTGGGCGGTATCGCCGTCGATGGCCTGACGGCCGGTGATGATGAGGTCGTGCTCGATGTTGCGGAGCGCGCCGGCCAAAGCGTTGGAGGTGGCCAAAGTGTCGGCACCTGCGAACTTGCGGTCGGTGAGGAGGATGGCACGGTCAGCGCCCATAGCCATGGCTTCGCGCAAAATGGCTTCCGCCTGCGGAGGTCCCATGGTGATAACGGTGACGTGTGCGCCAAATTTGTCTTTCAGTTGGAGGGCTACTTCGAGGCCGCCCTTATCGTCGGGGTTCATAATGCTCGGAACACCGTCGCGAATCAACGTACCGGTTGCGGGGTTGATTTTGATTTCGGTCGTATCCGGAACCTGTTTGATACAAACTACAATTTTCATATCTGTTTTTTAATTTTCAATTATCAATATCATTAATTAAGCGAACAATTTGCCTGCGATAACCATTCTCTGGACTTCGCTGGTGCCTTCGTAGATTTCGGTAATCTTGGCGTCGCGCATCATTCTTTCCACCGGATATTCGCGGGTGTAACCGTAACCGCCGTGGAATTGGACGGCCTTGGTGGTTACTTCCATTGCGGTTTCAGCAGCGAACAATTTTGCCATGGCGGCATCTGCTGAATAGGGAAGGTGCATATCTTTCTTGTAAGAGGCGGAACGAACCAGCAGGCGAGCGGCCTGGACTTTGGTTTCGAGGTCGGCCATTTGGAACTGGGTGTTCTGGAATTTAGCGATGGCCTTGCCGAACTGTTTACGTTCTTTGGTGTATTTAACAGTCTCATCCATAGCACCTTGTGCAATACCGAGAGCCTGTGAAGCGATACCGATACGGCCGCCGTCCAACGTCATCATAGCGATTTTGAAACCCTTGCCGAGTTCGCCGAGGAGGTTTTCCTTCGGAACTTCGCAGTTTTCGAAAATCAATTCGCAGGTAGCGCTGCCGCGGATACCCATTTTCATTTCTTTCTTACCGATGCTGAAACCTTTGAAACCCTTTTCAACGATGAAAGCGGAAATGCCCTTCGTGCCTTTTGACTTGTCGGTCATGGCCATTACCACGAAAACATTGGCTTCGCTGGCGTTGGTGATGAAAATCTTGGAGCCGTTGAGGATCCATTTGTCGCCGGCGTCAACAGCGGTGGTCTGCTGCATGGCGGCGTCGGTACCGGCGTTGGGTTCGGTGAGGCCGAAAGCGCCAATCCATTCGCCGGAAGCGAGTTTCGGCACATATTTTTTCTTTTGTTCTTCCGTACCGTGTTCCATGATGGGGGCGATACAGAGTGAAGTGTGAGCGGAAACGATGACGCCGGTGGTGGCGCAAACGCGTGAAAGCTCTTCCACTGCCATCGAGTACATCTGGTTCGTACCACCCTGGCCGCCGTATTCTACGGGAACCGGGATGCCCATGACACCTAATTTACCCAACTTCTTCACGTTTTCAATAGGAAATTTCTCTTCCTCGTCAACTTCCGCAGCAAGCGGTTTGACTTCGTTCTGTGCAAATTCTCTGATCATCTGCAAGAACAGTTCTTCTTTTTTTGATAAACTGAAATCCATGTTGTTTTTATTATGATTTTAATTTAGTGATTGCTTTTCAACATAAAGTCGTGCCTGAAATAACACTCTTTACATATTTATATAATGGGCGGCAAAGATACTAAAAAAAAGTGAACTGAGCATACAAAAAAAGCGTGGATTTCTCCACGCTTTCTTTTCAAATGTTAACGTCAATTATTTCGTTGCGTTGATGGCTTCAACAATCAAATTGAAAGTGTTTTCAATATCGTTGTCAAGGCCGACAGAGAAGCGGATAAGTCCTTCACTCATACCCATTTCTCTTTGGAGATCTTCGGGAACTTCGGAAGAAGTTGACTTGCCGGAGTTGCTGAATAAAGTCTTGAAGTAACCGAGGCTGACAGCAAGATAACCTACGCCGAGTTCTTGCATTTTTTCCATGATGGCGCTGGCTCTATCGGCCGTACCCATGTCGATGGAAATCATGCCGCCAAAACCGTAACCTTCATTCATCATTGAGGTAAATAATTTATAGTCAGGATGTTCTGGAAGTCCTGGATAGTTGTATTTCAAACCGGTTTCTTTGAAACGCTCTGCCAAATACATAGCGTTTGCGCCATGTTGTTTCATACGGATGTGCAAAGTGCTGAGGTTTTTGAGGATGCTGGTGGAACGCATCGGATCAAGAACGGGGCCGAGCAACATGGCCGTACCATCGTTAACATCGATGAGTGAGTTGATGTAGTCAGCGGAACCGCAGATTGCACCAGCAACACAGTCGTTCTTACCATTGACAAATTTGGTCATTGAATAAATGACAACGTCAGCCCCCAAGCGGTAAGGAGAGAAAATCATAGGAGTGAAGGTGTTGTCAACCAATAATTTAGCACCAGCAGCGTGAGCAATCTTTGAAAGTTCAGGAATGTTGGCGATGCGGAGCAACGGATTGTTCATGGTTTCGGTGTAGAGAACCTTGGTGTTCGGACGAATAGCCTTTTTTACAGCATCAAGATCTTGGAAG
Source organism: Bacteroidales bacterium (assembly GCA_024400785.1). Lineage (GTDB taxonomy): Bacteria > Bacteroidota > Bacteroidia > Bacteroidales > WCHB1-69 > UBA1756. The sequence continues at coordinate 35,500 of JAKSME010000003.1, read as the reverse complement.
TTGACGAATGAAACTTCTACATTGAATTTCTTGAGGTAGTTGTTCATGAAGGCGAAAGTTCCACCATAGGTAGTCATGCTGGAAACAATGTGGTCGCCGGATTTGACTTCGTGCAACAAAGCACAGGTAATAGCAGCCATACCAGAACCGGTAGCCCATGCCATTTCGGTGCCTTCCATGGCAGCGAGAGCAGTGCAAAGAGCGAGGTTGCTCGGATTCCAATGTCTGGAATAGAGAAACATACCTTCAGTTTCACCATGGAAAGTGTCGGTCATTTCTTTTGCTTTGTTGAAGGTAAAGGTAGCGCTGTCGCAAATTGCGGGATTGACACCACGTTTGTCGCCAAGTGCGCTGGAGAACTGAATGTTCGTTGCGGGATCGAATTTTGCCATTTGATGTTATTTTAATTTGTTGTATATAAATTAATTATGAATAATTTATTTTTTAAAAAGCGATTGCAAATATACAATTTTTATATCAATTATCTACAGTTAAATTTTCCCCAATTATCCGCCATAAGAATGAAGGCCCCCAAACCAATAATTCACACCAAAATATGTGACCAACAAACAGGCAAAGGCAAGCATGAGGTAAAGATGATAAAAAGTTGGCTTTTTGAAATTTTGAAATATATCTAATTGTGTAGCAGGAATATACATCATGAGTGTGATTAATGCCCACACCTCTTTCGGGTCCCAGTTCCAATACGTTTTCCAAGCGATTTCTCCCCAAAATGAACCGAGGATAATGCCTATAGCCAGCAACCCAACACCCGGAATCAACAAGAGTCGCGATAAATCGCTCAAGTTCTCCATTTTGGAAGCAGATTCCTTGTCCATAAAATTGAAAATCAAATAGATAACAGCTATTATGAAAGTAAAGGCCAATGTAGCGTAGGCTGCCATCGTGACACAAACATGCAAACTGAGCCACTGTGTGTCTAATATCGGTGCTAATTTGCTGATTTTTGGCGAATTGAAAGAAAAATTCATTACCAACAAAGTAAAGCCCGATAACATTAAACCCGACAAAGGAATAAAGCTATTTTTATTCCATAAAATAATGGTAATCAGCAAAATAAGCATGGATAGAAAAAGAAGCGTCTCATATCCCGTACTTACCGGAATATGTCCGGATAAATACCACCGCCATGCCCAATGAAAGGCGACCAATATCAATAATATTATTGCCAAATACTTAATTATCAATAATATACATCGGCTGGTTTCGCTCTGAAAATGGAAGGTTTGGAGAACAAATATAATAATGGCCAAGATAAGGGCGTACGCTCCATGGCCCAGCCAGGTATGCCACTTGATGTATTGCGTTTCCGCAGTGATTTTTGCAGGATAGCCAATATGGGGAAATTGAAAATTTTTTACAGTTTTAATTAGTTTGGCATTACTTTCGTAGTCTTCGTTTATTGTGTTGATATACAATGATTTAAAGAAATTTTGGATGAATTTTCTGTCATCGCTCGAAAATGCACTCAAATCATCAACTGGAGAATGCCAAATGTCATTTTTCGGGAATAGTTTGAATGCGGTTCCCAACCTCAATTGTTGTAAAATGTATAATCGTTCACTTATTTTTTTAATGCTTTGATTATCAGGGGTTCCATTATCATTTCCATAAACAAAATCTCCATTTTTTGAGAAGAAAAAAGCAGGTTCGACACACTTTTCACGCGGGTGTTTTTTTTGTATCTCTGTGCCAGAAATTTTCACTATGGGTTGCGTTATCCAATCTTCTGGAAACAACACCCATCCGAAAACCACCTGAATGCTGCTGAATGACTTGAAGTGCGTAGAGCCGCTGATTTCATAAAGAATGTCATCGCACATGCTTAGCAAGGGCATCTGCCTTCCAGCATACATTACAACAACATCTTGCATCGCTTCGGCTGTTCTTTCATCTATCGTTCTTTGTGCCAATAGGTTAGTTGTAACAGAAGTGAATAAAATCGCCGTGAGCGACAATTTTCTCAGCAAGCTGCGGAAAGTTCCATTTTTCGAACACAAAGTACTGATATAGAAAAGGATGAACCAAGCGAAACCGATGTAGATGAATGTTTTTCCAATCTCGGTTGGACAACCGAACAAAGTGCATCCGCTTCCAAGTAAAAGCCAGAGTGGCGAAAAGGATAAGCAAAATTTTATTTTACTTATTCTATAAAGTTTTGAATGAAAGCATTTTACGATATGGCATCCCCACAAAAAAGCCCATCCTAAAAAGAAGAAAATGTTACTATATATATATTGGCGAGTCGTTTCCTCTCCGAAATTTTCTCCTATGATGGTGGCAACCACCAAGCATACTGTCAATACGTACCAAAGGAATTTGAAAAAAATCGTGCTGTGCTTCATTTTCTTCCAAAAAATCAAGGTGCAAAGTTACAAAACAAACGGATATTAAGCTTATTATTTTTATAACTAACAGGAATACAAGTAACTAAGTAATTTGTTAATAAATGTTAAACTTAAATTTAACTATTGGAAATCGCTCAGTGCGCATAGTATATTTGCCCCGTTCATTTATTCTCTCACACTAAAAATTTGTTGTTATGAAAAGAGTTGTCCTATTGGTTTTACTAATGGTTTCGGTGTTAACGGGTGTTGCGCAAAAAGATGCTGCACAGTACGCAGAACTTCGCAATCGGAATATTGAATCGGCTGTCATACAGCAGTTTCGACAGGTTGAGCCCTATTTTCGTGAGGCCTATCAATTGTATCCAACCATTCCTCGAGGAATACTTGAAACCGTTGCATTTACTTATTCGCGGTTTTGTCATTTGAAACCAGATACTTTGTCCGATTTACCGGAGCAACTTCCTCCAACTTTTGGCGTAATGGGGTTGACATTAAACGGGAAAGGCTATTTTCGTGAAACTCTGAAGTTTGTGTCTCAATTATCAGGAATTTCAGTGGATAGGATCATGGATTCACCACGCGACAATATTGTGGCTTATGCAGCGGCCTATGCCGCATTACAACAGCGATACGGCATCTACTCCGCGGAAATGTCTGACCAATTCCCAATTTTAGATGCGTTGTCTGAATTGCCTCTGCCAACTACCCGTGCTCTCAATTTCGCCGTAGAAAGTCTGCACTATGCATTCTGCTTTTTTGCGAACAACCACCTCTATCGTTCCGCAGTCGGCATGGCAATTCCCAAAGTAGAACTTCAGCCCGTTTTTGGCGACCTCTTACCTGTTTTGCAAAGCGACACTGTTAAGGTTTTTAATATTGAAAATACTGATAATCAGAAAGATAATTGTGATATTGAAGATATTGGATGGGGATCCAGGAGCAATGCAACCGACTATCCGAATGCTATATGGATGCCAGCAGGAACATGCAATTATTCCTCTCGCAATGGTCACCGTGTTTCTGCCATTACCATCCATTACACCCAAGGGACTTATTCTGGTTCTATCGCGTGGTTCCAAAATTGCTCGTACAATGGGGTAGGGGCTCAAGCATCTGCACACTATGTATTGCGCTCCGTTGACGGGCAGGTGGCTCAGATGGTACGGGAAACAGATAAGGCATGGCACGTCGGGAACAGTAACTCCTACACCATCGGCTTGGAACATGAAGCTTATGGAGATATCGCAAGTTATTTCACGCCCGCCATGTACCAGTCTTCCGCTCAGCTCACACGTGATATTTGTGAGCGCCACGGAATTTCACCCCTGAGGATGTTTTACCGCGACACATTGGACAATGGAAGCGTACTCAATTACGGTTTGCACGATTTGGGAGGAGAAACTTCCTGCGTGAAAATTCGGGGGCACCAGCACTTTCCAAGCCAAACACACACTGACCCCGGGCCCTATTGGGACTGGAATTACTACTTTAAGTTGGTGAATGCGGACACTCCCGTCACAACATTCCATAGTACGACAGGAACTTTTACTGATTCTGGTGGTGAAACTGGTGATTACGGCAACGACGAACGAAAACTATATTTGATTCAAGTGCCTGAAGCAGAAAATATTACACTCACATTTTCAGCTTTTGACTTGGAAAATGACTATGACTTTATGTGGATTTATGATGGGAATACGGTCTTCGCACCCCAATTGGGGCGGTGGAACACGACTTCTCCGGGAACAGTGGTTTCGAGCGGAAATTCATTGTTGGTGGAATTCCGATCCGACTGCGCTACCACTGCATCAGGGTGGGTGGCCCGTTGGAGTGCATCAGTACCTGTGGCAGATGCCGTTCCAACTACGGTCATTCGCTTCAATTCAGATGATTGGGTGACTTCTGAATTCAATCTTGGATTCGAAGACTCTGATGATCACGGTGTTGCATACCGTTTCTATCAAGTTATGGGATATGATGGAAGCAGGTGGACCGCAAATGTCAAACGTGGATTCGCTTGCGATAACTTTGATGATTTTAACACTACAATATGGCACATACAAAATGGCAGTTGGACGATAACTGACCACCGGTTGTCACAGTCTTCAATGCAATCGGCTACAATTTATGCCCCCCTAAAAGAATCCGCATTGGATGCTTACTTATTTGATATTTATGCATCAGTAGAAAATTGCGAAAACAATGCGAATCTCGAATTCATCCTGAGCGCGAACAGAGACGAAGTCCGTTATTCAGGAACGGCCTACTCAGTGCGTGTCAAGCCAATGGAACATCGAATGGAGATCCTCCGTTGGGTTAATGGAGATGTGATGGTGGTTGATAGTTTGGAACATATCTTTATATCCAATGGTGTCACCTATCGTTACAGAATTGTCTGCGATCGGTCTTTAGGAAGAATTTTGGTCTTTCGAGATGCCCGCTTGCTTATGGATTGGCAGGACCAAGTTCCATTGGCTCTTCCCGGACAACATATGCTTATTCACACCGAGGGACTTCGTGCAACTTTTGACAACTGGCGCGTTTACAAATCGAGGGAAAGAATCGTACACATTTATGCAGGACCAGTGAAAGATAGCGAACTCCCTTGGCAAGCAATGAATGGGGAAGGTCGTGCAAAAATCAAGTCCATTGTGTTGGATGATGCATATCAATTTTCTAGTTTAGTGGAAAAGACCATAAAATCCGACTTCTCCGGACCAGTAATATCGGGCAGCGTTCATTTCTGTTTTTCCACTACGGTGGAATCTGTCAACAATAATATTGTCAATGCTCAATGGAGCGTTGCCCGCGATGATAATTCAGAAGTGGCATACTATGATTATGAAATTTGGGATGAAAATAATGCAAGCAGCCCAGTTTCCACAGGACGTACAACTACTAATAAATTTGACAAGTGCGTGCGGATGATAACAGGTCATCGGTATTATGTCCGAGTGGCAGCAGTTAATTGCGTAGGACTTAGGTCCCGCTATATCATTTCAAATAGTATTGAATATCAAACTAATAGTGTAAATAACGTAACGTCTGCGAGCAAAAATAGAAACTTAGTCATCACTGTCACTCCTACTCCAGCAAGAGAATATATAGAAGTTGGTATGATGGATTCCGATGAGTGTGAAAAAGAAGTTGTGGTGTATGATGCTGTTGGAAGACTAATGTTCAGTCAGAAAACAACAAATGCCAACCTTGATATTGATATAAGCAGTTGGAAATCAGGGTTGTATGTATTGCAAATACGTAAACAAGATGGCAGTTTCGGGACGAAGAAGATTGTCAAACAATAAGTGGTGAATTATCGCTTACCGTATTTTTCTTCCTCCTTTTTACGTTCTTTCTCACTTAACCAATCTGGAAAAGCGAAAGGTTTGTCTTCCAAGTTGAATTGTCCTTTGTGATAGCCATGCATGCCATAGTAGTTTTTCTCCAATTCGGCCATATCTTTCTCATAATCACCTGTGGGATAGAAAGCTGGAAGAACACCGCCTCGCTTGGTGCGGAAATCGAGATAACCAGGAACAATGGGCACCTGAGCTTCGTGTGCAATGAAATAAAAACCACGTTTCCAATCGGTAACAAGTTTGCGAGTTCCCTCTGGAGAAATCAAAAAAGCAATTTCGTCTTGTTCTTTGATGTAATTGGCGGCATAAATGGGGAATTTTCTAACATGCTTACGGTCGATGGGGATTCCACCGCATTTGCGCAACAGCGGAGCCAAGGGCCAAAAGAAAGCTTCCTTTTTTATCAAAAGTGATGCTTTGAATCCCATCACATTAATACACATAGCACCGATAATAAAATCAAGATAACTGGTATGGGGAGCAAAAAGAAGAACACACTTTTTGATTTCCGGTGGAATGTTTACACAATCAGCTTTAAAACCTAACAACTTAAGTATGAATGCATTAAATTTTCTCATAGATAAAATTTCAAAAGTGTTATTGATTATTCATTATTCATTAAATATTAATGCGCCACCATTAGGAGCGACCGAAAGCGTAACCCGAGCCCCCATCTTGAGAGCAACATTGTTGTCTCCATGACCAACGGGGAAATGATAACAAATAGGGTAGGAATACTCCTCACAGCAACTGGCGACAATCTCTTCCGCCGTTTGTCCAAAAGGATTCTCAGGATTATTGTTATGCATATCTTCCATTCCACCAACAATCAATCCTGCCAATTTGTTAAGTTTTCCGGAACGCTTGAGGGCTTGCATCATTCGGTCGATATGGTAAAGATGCTCATCCAAATCTTCGATGAACAGAATTTTACCGTCAGTTTGTAAGTCAGAAGGAGAAGCCAAAAGGGAATATAGGATGGACAAATTCCCACCGATAATTTCTCCGACCGCCATTCCAGAGCGATTAATGCTGGAATTTGGCATAGTATAGGCCAAAATACCTCCAGTAAGTGCTTGTATCATAGACCTGTTATTCATATTATCAAAATCGTCATTGCTAATTTTGATGGGCATGGTACAATGAAGGGAGGCGAGGCCGAGAGTGTGGAGGTGAGCATGGAAAACAGTGATGTCACTGTAACCGCAAATCCACTTGGGACGTTCTTTGAAATGTTGAAAGTCTAATTTATCGATGATGCGAACAGATCCGTAACCGCCACGGGCACACCAGATAGCATGAATCTCTGGGTCATCCATGAATTCTTGGAAGTCCTGAGCACGTTCTTCATCAGTTCCAGCAAATTGGAAATGCTTGTTGAACAGATTTTTACCGATGGCCACGCGGAAACCATTCTTCTCAAGAAAGTTAATAGCGGCTTTGATCTCAGCAGGGGCCACTTTGCGGGCAGGGGCCACAATTCCAACACAGTCATCAGGGTGAAGATAGGGAGGAAAAGTCATTTTTGTATCCATTGATTTAGAGTTGCAAAAATAGGTTTTTTTGGATAAATCATGCATCCACGTTCACAATTACATGAACGGATTTGTATTTTGTTTCCGTGCGGAAACGATGCAAGAGTTCGTCTAAGGCCTTTTTTTTGACCGCCAACTGCTGATCCTTGGGAAATTTCAGCCATAGGTCTTTCAAAAAATAGGTTTGTATGCGTGCCACAAGCGGAAATTCTGGTCCCAAAACCTGATTGGGAAATAAGTTTCTAAGTTCTTGTGCCAAAAAAACACCGGCTTCGTTGATGAAAGCCTCGTCTTTATGTTTCAATGTGAGTTTTATGAGACGACAGACGGGCGGATAAAAGAACTGCCTCCTCTCAGCGAGTTGAGAGGTATACATGGATGCGAAATCGTTGCTGACCACGAATTTAAGCGCAGGATGCTCGGGTTGATAACTTTGAATGACCACGCTTCCAGGCACTTCCTTTCTGCCCGCTCGACCACTCACCTGTGCCATAATCTGAAAAGCCCGTTCAAAAGCACGAAAGTCCGGAAAATTGATAAGATTGTCGGCACTCAGCACCCCGACAACAGAAACGCGATCAAAGTCAAGACCTTTGGTAACCATCTGTGTTCCAACAAGAATGTCGGTTTTATGCTGCTCAAAATCGGAAATAATGCGTTGATAGGCGTTTTTGGAACGAGTGGTGTCCAAGTCCATCCTCTGAATGACGGCGTTAGGAAAGATAGATGCCAGCTCTTCTTCGATTTTCTCCGTTCCGAACCCTCGAAGCTCCAAAGCGGGACTGTGGCAGGTCGGGCATTCTTGAGGTAAATCAATGGCATAACCACAATAGTGACATTTTAGCAAATTGCTGCGTTTGTGATAGGTGAGCGTGACATCACAGTATTTGCAAGTGGGAGAGGTTTGGCAAGTATTACAAAACAGTCGGAGGGAAAAGCCGCGACGATTTTGGAAAAGAATCACTTGTTCCTTTTTCTCCAACGCTTCACTCATTTTATCTATTAAAAATTGTGAAAACACGCCGTTGAGTTTGTGCTGTCGGGCGCTATTAACCATATCCACAACCCAAATTTGTGGAAGAACACTTTGCGCAAAACGCTTGGTAAGAGACACATAGCCAAACTTCTTCTGCTGCGCATTGAAATAGCTCTCCATAGAGGGGGTCGCTGTGCCCAACAGCGTTTTGGCTTGATGGAGCTGCGCTAGAATAATGGAACAATCGCGTGCGTGGTATCTGGGAGCGGGATCCATCTGCTTATATGACGAATCATGTTCTTCATCCACAATGATAAGCCCTAAATTGTTGAAAGGCAATAACAAAGCGGAACGAGCACCTAAAATGAGCTGGTATTTTTCCTTTCCCGTAGTATCGTTGTTTAACACGCGTTCCCAAATTTCCACCCTCTCGTACTCGTTGAATCGGGAATGATAAACCCCAACCCTATCACCAAAATATTTACGCAACCGATTGACAATCTGAGATGTAAGCGCAATTTCTGGGAGAAGGTACAAAACCTGTTTCCCTTTTTTTAACACCTCATCTATGAGTTTGATATAGATTTCCGTTTTACCGCTACCGGTAACACCATGCAACAAAACGGTAGAATTTGTCTCAAAATTTTGCTTAATTGACTGAAAAGCAGTGTTTTGCGCTTCCGATAGCTGTATATCGGCAGCATCAGCTTGCGCGTCATAATTAATAAGGCGACTGATGATGATATCTTCTGAAATGATAACATTTTTCTCCATCAATTTCTGTAATGATGATGGTGAAACTTTTTCATTATCAAGAAGTTCTTTCTTTTTTATCCTTTGAGAAAAGTCATTAACTATGCCATTTTTTTGCAAAATGACAAGAAAGGCTAAGAGTGTTTCTGCTTGTTTGGCTGTTTTCTTCGAACTTTCTAATTGGTCCAGAAGGTGATATAGTTGTTGAGCATCGTGGGCATAAGGTTCAGCAAAGGAAAGATAAGTTTCACGTTTGGGTTTGTAGGCATCGCGAATTTCTTCCTCAGTAACGATAACCTGCTTTTCTACCAAAGTTTTGATAATGGGAAGAATTTTGGGAAGTTGGAGCGACTTTGTTAATTCGCTGATAGTAACTATTTTAGCACTTACTACATTTTCAACAATGCGAATTTCGTTTTCCGTGAGGCAGGATAAATCCCCATCGAAATCGGGATGAAGTTGAACTTCGGTCTCACCGGCCAACTTGAGTGCGGAAGGGAGAGCACAAGCCATAACTTCGCCAAGGGTACACAGATAATAGTCGGACATCCATTGCCAGAGGGAAAATTGTTTCTCGGAAATGACAGGTTGCTCATCAATGAGATCAAGGATATACTTGATATTAACTTGCTGAGGTACAACTTGGTGCACATTGATTACCAAACCAGAGTAAAGCTTGTTTTTCCCAAACGGGACCACCACGCGCATGCCAAAGGCAAGACGATGATTTAGTACTTGTGGAACACGATAGGTAAAGGTGCCCTTTAACGGAAGGGGAAGAAGAATGTCAGCAAAAAAAGTTTCCATGGCGGTGTGAATCTGTTATTGTAGTTGTGCAATGATTTTATCAACTGCGCCTAAATTATCTTGTACAAATGAGTTACATATTTCGCAAGTTTTGCGGTAGAAGTCGGGATCATTTTCGAAACGAAGCATGATTTGTCGCATTTCTTCTGCATTTTGGATGGAAAAGGCACCTTTGCGGTTCACAAGTTCGATAGCTTCATTGAATTTTTCGTATTTGGGGCCGAAGAAAACTGGAATTTTGAAAACCGCTGCTTCCAATGTATTATGCAATCCAGTAGCAAAAGCGCCCCCCACCATGGCGATATCGGCATATTTGTATATCTTGCTCAGTAGCCCGATGGTGTCGATGATTAAAATGTCAAACTCTGCTAAATTTTGGTCGTTTCTCTCCGAAAAACGGATAACTTTATCTTTGGAAAAAAGTGATTCTATGCTAGTAATATGCTCTTTACCAATAACATGTGGAGCGATTACCAATTTGTACTTATTTTTTAAATCGGGCCAAATTTGTTGAATTACATTTTCATCAGGTTGCCAGCTGCTCCCCACAACAACCAGTTTGGAATTGCCCTTAAATTCTTCCATAAAGTCCAAACTCTCATTTTGTTGTGCAATGGAGAAAACGCGGTCGAAACGGGTATCGCCAGTAACTGTAACTTGTTTGATTCCAATGCTTTGTAGTAGCTTTTCAGAAGTTTCGTTTTGTACGAAGAAGTGGTTGCAACGATGGAGTTGCTGGGCGAACCATCGGCCGTAAGGTTTGAAAAAATACTGGGACTCGCGATAGATGGCGGAAAGATAATAGAATGGTATCTCTCTATCTGACAATCCTTTAATAAAGTTGAACCAATATTCATACTTGACAAAGAAAGCGGCTGTGGGGCGGACGATGTCGAGGAAACGTCTTACATTCCGCGGTGTATCAGCGGGAAGGTAGCAAACGATGTCGATGTCTTGGTCGTTTTTCTTAACTTCGTAGCCAGAAGGAGAAAAGAAGGTGACGAGAAATTTGCAATCTGGATGCGCGGTGCGGAGTTTTTGAATCAAAGGCTTTCCCTGTTCGTATTCACCGAGAGAAGCTGCATGAAGCCAGATGATTTTCTCGCCAACACATTGAGAATGAAGAACTTCAAAGGTCCTTTTTCTGCCGTCTCGCAGAAGTTTGGCCTTTTCATTAAAGAGGGAAGCAATGCAGATACCAAAATTGTAGAGATGGATGAAGATGTTGTATAACAGTCTCATTATCAATAGATTTTAACTACAAAAAGGAATTAATATCTATACAAGGTTTGTATTTTTCTTTTTTCAAAAAGGGGAACAATCCAGCCGAATTTCGGCCCGATAAGAACGCTGAATTTCTTGGTTTCGTCTTTTCCCATGAGTGCGAGGTTGTAATTGCGACTGCTTTTGGACCAGATTTCAGAGACTTCAAATCCAGCGTAGAAACTGGCTACGCGGACTTTCTGCATAAACACATAACCGACGAACTGTGTGAGACAGAAGCCATTACAACGCTGATCGTAACCTTTTTTGTAATCATCGGCGAGTTGAGGAATTTGGTTGTCGGGGTCATGGATGCGAATTTTGTGTTCGAAATAACCGCCGTTGAGTTTGAGCCAGAGACCTGAGTTGCGCCATTTTCCAAAAGGAATGATTTTGCCCACCCCGGCACCGATATTCCAATAACGGCCTTCAAAGTAAACTGTTGCCTTTAAGCCGTTGCCATCAATCAAATCGCCATTGACTGTCAGCATGTTATCGCCAACTACTGCGCGTTGGTCACGGATTTTGGCACCAAACAGATAGTTGAAATCCAAGCTGAAAGTCCAGTTTTGTTTGTTTTTGTAAGTTAAATCCGCTCCGAGATTCATGTTGGACTTAAAAGTTTCTTTTAGCGAACCCAACGGCCACTGATAAGCGAAACTGGCACTAATCCATACCATATTGGTGGCTGTATCCACCTGATCACCAAATAATTCGATGTCTGCTTTCGACTGTCCATATATATTCATCGATGAATAAATGCAGACCAAAAGGATAACGAAAATGCTTTTTTTCATTTTTAAAAAATTGGGTGCAAAGGTACGGGTTTTTCCTGAAAATCCAGCTCTTTCACATTCATTTTTACAAATAAAAAAAGAGAACAAAAAAATGAAAAACAATCAAAAAAATTCCAAAAAAAAATGTACTTTTGCAATCTTCATATAATTTACAAAAGTGCTGATTATCAATTAATTATTTCCTCAATCAATGAAAGAAGAAAGTTCACATTTGTTAGATGGGTTGAAACAGTTTTGCACAGACGTTCTGTTTCAAAGTTTACCTAAAATTCTTGTCGCATTATTAGTACTGTGGATCGGTTGGAAATTGATCAAATGGTTCACGAATTTCATCCACAAAATCTTTTCTAAAAAGAAATTGGATGTCTCATTACAATCGTTTTTGCATTCTATTATTGACATTGCGCTGAAGACCTTGCTGATTATCACGGTGGCGGGTATGGTCGGCATCCAGATGACCTCCTTCATTGCAATTTTGGGTGCTGCTGGTTTGGCTGTGGGTATGGCCTTGCAGGGCACTTTGCAAAACTTCGCCGGTGGTGTTATCATTCTGATATTGAAGCCTTTCCGCGTTGGCGACTTTATTGAGCAAAACGGGCTTTCCGGTACAGTAAAGGAAATTCAGATTTTTAATACGGTTTTGGTGACCTTGGACAATAAAGTCGTGATTGTCCCGAACACGCAGTTGGCAACCTCCACCCTTATCAACTATACCCGTAGCGGGAAACGCAGAGTGGAAATCGCAGTCGGAATAGCGTACGGCGAAGATGTGAACAAAGCCCGCGCCGCCCTGCTTGAAATGATGACAAAGTATCCGGAAATTATGACGGATGCCGGCAACGAACCGTCTGTGGTGGTGACAGGACTCGGCTCCAGCTCCGTGGATTTGTCGGTTCGCGCTTGGGTGAAATCTGACGATTATCTGAGTATTAGCGCTGCATTACAGCAAGATACATACGAGACGCTGGGTAAGAACGGTATAGAAATTCCATTCAACCAACTCACTGTTCATGTAAACAACAAATAAATTATGGGAAAGAAAATTTTAGTTGCCACAGGCGGTGGCGACTGTCCTGGATTGAACGCGGTGATCCGCGGCATTGTCAAGCGTGCAGCCCAAGAACCAGACATGAAGGTTTATGGTTGCGTGGAATCTTTTAACGGGATCTTGCGCGATGAAATTGATATCCGCCGCTTGACGGAAAGCGATGTCGCCGGCATTCATGTGCAAGGCGGTACCATCATCAAAACCACAAACAAAGGCGGCCCATTCCACTTCCCCGTCCGACAACCTGATGGCTCTTGGACTGTGGAAGACCGCTCTCAACTGATGAAACAGCGTTTCGATGAGATGGGCTTTGACGCCATCATCAACATCGGTGGCGACGGTTCGCAACGCATTTCGCTCGAGTTGGCCAAACTCGGCTTCAACGTGGTGGGTGTTCCAAAAACCATCGATAACGATTTGGCATGCACCGACTTCACTTTCGGATTCCAAACCGCAGTAGAAATTGCCACTGAGGCATTTGACAAGTTGGTCACCACAGCATCCAGCCACAACCGCGTGTTCATCATGGAAGTGATGGGCCGTGATGCCGGTTGGATTGCACTGAATACGGCCATCGCCGGCGGAGCAGAGGTGTGTATCATTCCAGAAATTCCGTATGACCCACGCATTATTGCCAACAAAATCGCCTCCCGTTATCAAAACAATTACGGTTTTTGCAACATTGTGATTGCTGAAGGTGCCAAAGCGTTGGACGGCAAAGTTACCGGTGCGGCACCTACCGCCGTTGGCGACCAACATATCAAGTTGGGAGGAGTCGGTGAAAAACTGAAGGCAGAACTCGAAGCCATTGGCCTTGAGCACGATATCCGCGTCACAGTGCTGGGTCACTTGCAACGAGGTGGCACTCCCATCGCCTACGACCGCGTTCTTGCCACCGAATTCGGTGTCAAAGCCGTTGAACTTATCAAGGAAGAAAAATATGGGAACATGGTCGTTTACAACCACCCCAAAATCTCATACGTGTCTCTCGAAAAAGCATTGGAAAGTCCCAATTTCGTAAAGCCCGCCACCAGCGACCTTGTACGTACCGCCCGCGGCGTCGGCATCTCTTTCGGAGATAGATAATCTGCAACTTCTACACTAACTATCTATAACATAATACCTTAATAAAAAAATTATGGATAATTTTATTGTATCGGCTCGAAAATACCGTCCTTCAACATTTAATACTGTGGTCGGACAGGAGCACATTACGTCAACGCTGAAAAATGCGATGAAGACACATCAGGTGGCTCAAGCATTTCTGTTCTGCGGTCCGCGTGGGGTGGGTAAAACCACTTGTGCCCGTATTTTTGCGAAAGCACTCAACTGCGAACACCCGACAGAGGATTTCGAACCCTGTAATGAGTGTGAGTCTTGCAAAGCGTACAATGATTCGGCATCGCTGAATGTGTATGAGTTGGATGCGGCATCTAACAACTCGGTGGAAGACATCCGAGCATTGGTGGCTCAAGTGCGTGTTGCTCCGATTGGTGCAAAATTCAAGGTGTATGTTATCGATGAGGTACACATGCTTTCTCAGGCCGCTTTCAATGCATTCCTGAAAACATTGGAAGAACCGCCCGCGTATGCGAAGTTCATTTTGGCAACTACCGAAAAACATAAAATCATCCCCACCATTTTGTCACGCTGTCAAGTGTATGATTTTAAGCGTATTAAAGAGATGGACATTGTGCGCCATCTTCAGTACGTGGCAAAAAGTGAGGGGATTACGGCTGATGAAGATGCACTGCGCATCGTGGCCACCAAGGCTGATGGCGCACTGCGCGACGCACTTTCCATCTTCGACCAGCTGGTAAGTTTCTCCGGAAACAATATCACCTATCAGTCGGCCGTCACCAACCTGAATGTGTTGGACGTGGACAATTATTTCAAAATGGTGGATTACCTATTTGATGACGATCCTACAAAATCATTGCTCCTTTTCGATGATATCTTAGTAAAAGGTTTTGATGGACAGAGTTTTATCGCTGGATTGGCCAGCCACTTCCGCAATTTGCTGATGGCTCAAAATGCCAATACCGTTCAATTGATGGAAACATCCGATTCTATCAAAGAAAAATATATCCAACAAGCGAGAGAAGCAGATAAAGTTCTGTTACTCAGAGCATTGGAATTAACCAATGAGTGCGATTTCAATTATAAAGCATCCAATAACAAGCGGCTCTCGGTAGAGATTTCCTTGATGAAAATCCATGCCAATTATGTTCATGTAAAGCAACGGAAGGGAGCCCCCGTTGCTGTAGCGAGGCAATCACGGGAGTGCTGAAAATCCAAGTAATGCCGCACCGATACAAGGTATCGTAGATGCGCGCGTCCCGGTGAAATCCAACATGGGTTTTGTATCACCGGATTCTATCGTGAAACCTAGTCCGTCCATCCGCAATTTGGTTAAAGATCAGCCTGTTGCACAGTTGCCACCCGCAACACCACCATTGCAGGTTCCACCCGCTGTTGCCCCACAAACACAAAACCAGCTCGAAAGACAATCCGCAACGCAAGCTCCTGTCGCGCCACAGTCCCCCCTGCCGCCAACGGAACAAATGGAAAATCAATCCGCGCCACCCCAGTCACCAACTCCCACTTCCCCAGCTGCCCCGCAACAAACCGCAGCACCATCCCAGGGAAAAGAAGGTGGCGTAATGCCTTCATTTATAGTTGGTTCTGAAAAGTATAATGAGGCATTCTTGTCCTGTTGGAACGAAATGATCGACATCGTTTTCGAAGATGTTCAAACATTGAGAATCCCACTTCACAATTATCCTGTTGAAGTAAACGACAATGTGGCCCGTGTCATTCTTCGCAACCAATTCCAGATGGACGATTTTGCGATGAAGAAAAATGCTGTTTTACAGTACCTCCGTTCTCATTTTGATGAACGCATCAATGATGTGATTCCCGAGATGGATACGACGAGCGAGGCCAAAAAGTATATTTTGGATGAAAAAGACAAATTAGAGGTGCTGCGACAGGAAAACCCTGATATCGTTGACTTTATGCAAACGCTTAATTTGAGATTAAAGAATTGATATGAAAAAACTCTTATTACTCTTGGTGTTGTTTTCCCCCTTGATGGCGTTTTCGCAAGATGATGAAAGTGCTGTGAATGAGGAAGTTTCAGCGTGGGGAAAGTATACAGGGGAAAATGTTTACGTACTCAATCCTTCTGAAAACGGGGTGTTCAGCGTGCAAGAAGTAACAGTGGATGGAAAACCGTACGCTTTCAACCACGAGTCGAATGCCTTTGAAGTAAATTTGGAAGGCCATGAACTGAACGATTTCGTTTTTGTGAAAATCACCTGTCTGCCACATACCAAACCGCTGATTATCAATAGTGAAAGTCTAATTCATGAATCTGAATTTTCATTGCCGTCGTTTGTTTTCAACAAGAAGACTAAATTGTTGGAATGGAAGGCCACGGAGATGGATGTGGCTTGTAACTATCGCTTGGAGCAGATGTTGTATGGCAAATGGATTGTTGTGAAGAAGTTGGGGCGGCCTGATGACATGATTGCGGAGAATTTCCTGCCGGTTCAAATCAGCGGGATGAATATGTTTCGCATTGTGCAAACAGATGAGGCGGGGAATGAACTCACGTCTCCGGTCATCAAGTTGAAAAGTCCCAACAAGAAAGTGTTGCTACTGAGCGATAAAGTGAAGGAATACATTGAGTTTACGGCAGTTACGCATTACGAGCTGTACGATGCAAATGGCGTGTTTTTGAAGCGCGGAACGGCACAAAAAATCAATGTTGCGGATTTGAACAAGGGAACCTATTGGGTGAATTTTGACGGTAAGGAAGCCGTTGTAACCAAAAAATAGTTGCTATGGAGCTGGACAAACCTTATTACAGTATTACCGCCACAGCAGAGATGTTTCATGTAAATGCCTCGTTATTAAGGTATTGGGAAAAGGAATTTTCTCAAATCAAGCCCTTTAAGAATAAAAAGGGAGACCGCTATTTCACACCCAAAGACATTGAGGTGATACAGACCATTTACAACTTGACAAAGGTTCAAGGATATACGTTGCAAGGAGCAAAGGATGAATTGAAAAAGCAGTACGGAAAGCACGCGACGCAGGCGCAGGCCGTGGCAACTTTGCAGGAAATCAGAGCAAAACTGATTGCGCTGCGCGACAATTTGGAATAACCTTGCATAATAAAACCCCGAAAGTTTTCGTCTGACTTTCGGGGTTTGTATCTGAAAAAGGGAACTTTTTTATTCTTATTAAAGACAGGTTATTTGTATTCGTAGTAATAGGTGTATGAGTAGGAATACTCCTCTCCATTATCGTAGCTGTAGGTTTTGGAAGTCGGGTATTTACCATCGTAAACGTAAGAGTAAGAGGATTCATCAATCTCGTCTTCAAAGATGGCGGTTTCCTTTACAACGTTGTTGGCGGAACAAGCTTCGAGGAAAGTGAATTCGTCGATGTCAAACAAACCCTTGAAAGGATTGGCCATGTCGTCGTAGGTGTAGTTGATAGTGCTTTTGTAAGGACCCATTTCCTCGGTCAATTTCTTAATGTTTTTGCCGTCCCATTCGAATTTGATGGTATAAGTATCGGTGGATTTTGTGGCTTTTGCGGTGTTGATGCGGGCGAGCACTTTGGCAGCCGACTGTTCGTCGAAGTTCGGGAGGAAGAAACGGAAGATTGTGGGTGACATGGGAGCGGCTGCGGCCTTGCTGTCGAAGTCCGTGATTTTCATTTCGGAGATTCGGTTGCCATCGTGGGTGATGTCAATTTGTTCTTCCAAAGTAGAACCTGAGTAGTAATCAATGCGTGAGAGGTGTTTCCCATCGTAAATCATCGTATATTTGCTGTTGCTGCCCCATGAAATTTCGCTGAGTCTTTTATTCTTATCGTAGCTGTAGGTTTCCGTGTATTGCAGGTCGCCATCTTCATCGTAAAAAGCGATGCCTTTCAAAATGTTGCCGTCCCAATCCCAAACCTCTTTCACATATTTGCCTGTGGTGGTGCTTTCGCCATAGGCATTACTTCTAAAGGAATAATAAACACGGTCGATTTTCTTTTTGGGATTGAAAACACCCTCTTTTTGGCAGGATGCCATGACGAAAATCAAAACCATTGCAATGGTACATAATTTACATAAAGTCTTCATAATTAATGTTTTAAGTTAATAAAAAAATTCTTTTGAAGGTTAAAACTGATATTTTGTGTTTTTTTCATTGTATTTCTCTCGCAGCCATTCTTCATATTTGCTTAAAATAGCACGTGACATGGTGACAATATCGTCCAAAGCTGCCGTTGTTGCTTCCACACATTTACTGTATTGGGGATATTTTGCTATATGGTTGAGAAACTTTAAATCTTCATCCGTTAAAACATCCGATGCGCTCAGCAGCAACGTTTCCCAATTCTTATCAAAATATTTGAGAACTTGTTTCCCCGCTTTTTTATCAACGGCAAAAACCATAGAATAAGTTTCGACGTATACTGCTACGAGGTCCGCCATTTGTGCATTTTTATAAAATTGAGAGAACAACTGTCGCCGTTCCTTGGAAGCATTTGCCGTTTTATCCTTCACCCTGCCTCCTTGCGATAATTTCATCATGTCCTCTTGCAAAATCTTGATGACTCCAGCCAGGTTTTCCACGCTTTCAAAAGTCCTTGAATGGCTCATCGCACGTTTCCCATCCTCCGTTTCCATTAAAGCCGACAATTCATTCAGCTGTTCCGTCGTGATTCCGGTTCGGGTAAAATAGGGGAGGTACTCCTCTATAAAATCGGTTGTCAGCTGTTCTTCCATATACCGATCCACTATTTCTGATGTTGAAATGTCGGAGGGAATTTTCACCATTTCCATGGTACGAAGGCCGTCGGTATATTGTATCAGTCCAGACCGCATCGTTTTATTTCCGAAATTCACTGTGTCGTTTTTAACTTTGAAATAATGCGTAAGTGCTTCAGTGAAAGTTGTTTGCGCAAAAACAAAGTTACTCATTGCAACAAGCAACAAGCAACAGGTCCAGATTAAAATTTGTTGGGAGTTTTTTTTCATGGGTGAAAAATTTAGCAGTATCGCTCTTAAAATTCCAATCGGAAACTTCCTGGATTTTCCTTCAATTCGTCATAACGCCGTTTATTGAATTTGAACCATTGCGGTTTGCGTCCGACTTCGTGTGAAAACTCTTTTTTTTGTTGTTGAGCAAAATTTGCAGAGCGGGCAAGAGGTGGACAGAGGTTGCTGGCTGACAGGAACAGACAATCAATGTCTTTCATCACCATTTTTGAAGAGTTGGAATCCAAATCTTCAATCATTGGGTTGATTGTGCGTTTTTCTTCCGCATTTTCAATCAGGCCGAGTTGCAACATTTTCCGCTTGAAGTTGCGGCGGTCGAACTGGATGCCGAGGATGGCTTCGTAGAGGCGTTGCAACTGTGGGAAGGTGAAAGTTTCATCCAAAAGATCAAAGCCGATGGGCTCGAAAAAGATTTTCTTTCTCAAGTAACGCATGGCTTCGCGGAAGATATAGTCGTGATCGAAAGCGAGTTGCGGCACTTCGTCGATTCGAACCCACTGGGCACTTTGGGCATCGTCGCCGCCATGTACCGCCGCCATCTTCACCAAACCGAAAAAGGCAACACTGATGACTCTCTCACGCGGGTCGCGGTCCACGGCGGAAAAAGCATGAAACTGCTCCAGCTTTTCGGCTACCAACGAGGTCTCCTCTTGCAATTCTCGGCGCGCACATTCCTCCAGGGTTTCGTCCATGTTTAGAAAGCCCCCGGGGAAAGCCAGTTTCCCTTGGCATGGATCCTGCCCGCGCTCTATCCACAGTACCCGCAACCCCTTGCCGTCGAATCCGAAAATCACACCATCGGTGGTGACCGCCGGATGCGGGTACTGATACGAATATGTATTTTGTTCTGCCATGATTGTAGTTCAGATGGAAAGTGCGCAAATTTACACTTTTTTTATCAAATATCACATAATGGCTCTCAAAAATTTGGGGTATCATCCCCTTTAATCTTGTAAAGGGTTGAATGGGATAAGGAGTTAGTTATGTCCCTCATGCTTCCACCTTTCCACCATCCACCCATTCCCCGAAGGCCCAAAAAAGTTGTCAAACCATGAACCAGCAAGACGATAAGGAATAATTCTGATATTTTTTACGTTTATTTATTTGTGTAATTTTGACACAAAAATACAGTTATTTTTGTAATAACACACAATTTTGTGTAAAATTCACACAATTTTATTTAATTGAAAATCAATTACTTAAAAATAAAATACAAAAGAAGTTCTTAATTTGCGTAAAAATAACACAAATTTTCGGAGAAAAAGTTCTTTGGCTGGGGATTTTGTTATTCCACCTCGATCACTTGGTTGTCGATACCCAGCCAAACATTTTCGGGCAGGGTGGGGGCCACGTCTTCATATTTTCCCATGTCGTGGCCGATGTGAGTGATAAAGGCGCGCTCTGGCTTCAGTTCCTGAATGATGGCGAGGGCTTGAGCGAGGTTGAAGTGGGAATAGTGTTCTTCAATCCGTAAAGCATTGATAACTAATACTTTTAAGCCGTGAAGTTTCCGTTTTTCGGTTTCTGAAATGAAACTGGCATCGGTAATATAGGCGAAGTTGCGGATTCGATAACCGAAAATCGGCAGTGTCATGTGGCGTACTTTGATGGGGATGACTTCAATGCCTTTGATTTGGAAGGGGTCGGGGAGGATGGGATTGAGGACGAGGGTGGGGACACCGGGGTACTTATTTTCTGCGAAGGCGTATGAATAGTCGGTTTCCACGGCTTTCATCACGCGCGGCTGTCCGTAGATGTTGAGGGTTTCCTTCATCAGAAAATTGATGGGGCGAACGTCATCGATTCCTCCGGTATGGTCTTTGTGTTCGTGGGTAAGGAGCAGTCCGTCGAGGCGGGTGACGCCGCAGCGCAGCATTTGCTGTCGCAGGTCGGGACCGGCATCAATGAGGATGTTCACGCCGTCGACTTCAACCAGAGCGGAGGTGCGCAGGCGTTGGTCGCGCATGTCGGTGCTGGAGCAAACGGGACAGTGGCAACCGATGATGGGAATGCCCTGCGAAGTTCCTGTACCTAAGAGTCTTACTTGCATTGGAGGAGTTTTTCTTTGAGGATGCGCATACCGACGGTTGCTTTTTCGCGGATAAATTCCACTCTGCGTGTCACGGGCTGAACCTCTTTGGGGTCGATGAGGTAGATGGGGCAGTCGGGTTTTGCGTAGTACAACAAACCGGCAGCGGGATAAACATTGAGCGAGGTACCGATAATGACGAGGATGTCGGCCTGTTCAACGGCTTCGGCAGCCTGTGAGAGCAACGGGACGTCTTCTCCGAACCAGACGATGAAGGGGCGCATCATGCCGCCGTCTTCTGTTTTGCGTCCGTATTCGAACTCTTCGTAACCGATGTCTTGTACGCACCTTTTGCCGCGGTCGCTACAGACTTTGGTAAGTTCGCCGTGGAGGTGGATGATATGAGAGGAGCCGCCTCTTTCGTGCAGATTGTCAATGTTTTGGGTTACAACCGTCACATCGAAATACTGTTCCAATTCACCGATGATTTTGTGGGCTTCGTTGGGTTCGGCAGTTTTCAGTTGGCGGCGGCGTTCATTGTAAAACTGTACCATCAGTGCGGGATTCACGTCCCAGGCATCAATGGTGGCGACTTCCGCTACATTGTAGTTTTCCCACAAGCCATCGCTGTCGCGGAAGGTTTTAATTCCGCTTTCGGCACTCACCCCGGCGCCAGTCAGAACCACAAGTTTCTTCATACTATATATATATTATTGTTGGGAAGATGTTTCTGTTGAGGGTTGTTCCTCCGTCATATTTACCAAAAATGAGAAATTGAGTTTCCCATAGTTTCGATGTTGGTAGAATTTGGGATGAGCGGAGAAGTCATGGATTTTGCTGTGCTCGATAATGAGCCAGCCGTCGGGCTTGAGGAGGTTGCGTTCGAAGACGATTTCCGGCAGACGCTCAATGCCTTCCAAGTCGTACGGCGGGTCGGCGAAGATGATGTCAACGGGTTGGCGGAGGCGTTCCAAGAACTGGAAGGCATCGGCTTTGATGGCCGTCAGATTGTTGTATTGGAGTTGGCCGGCCATCTTCTTAATGAAGTCCACGCACCCTTGGTAGGCATCTACGGAGGTGACAGAGATGGCCTCGCGGGAAGCAAATTCCAAACTCACATTTCCGGTGCCGGCAAAAAGGTCAATGACCGTGATGGCATCAAAGAAAAAGTAGTTGTTAAGGATGTTGAACAGACTTTCCTTGCCCAAGTCGGTGGTGGGGCGTACAGGAAGATTGGCCGGAGCAACAATCCGCCGGCCTTTATTTTTACCAGCAATTATGCGCATAGTTATTAAATCTCAATTAGTTGCAAACAGGTGGAAATATCAACCTTTTGACCTTTCAAATCGGTGATATTCAGTTTTAACTCTTTTCCTGCCGTAACCACGTTCGGCAGATACTGGCTGAGCAGTTGGTTGATTTTTTTCATTTCCGGGGTCAGACCGCAAACCAGCACTTCACTTTCGGCGCGTTTGGCGTCATTCTGTTGGAGGATGTTCAGCACATAATAAAGTGCATCGCTGGGTTCTGTGAAAGACAACTCGTTGATTAAAAACAATTTGTCTTTTTTTATCAGGATAAATCCCATTTTATCACCATCAAAGTTGACCAACAGTTTGTTGTGACAAGGGGAGTTGTATTGTGCCAAATAGCGGTAAAGGTTGACGGCGCAGTGGCGAAATTGCGGATTGGCCAAGGTGGTTCTCAGTGGTAGGGTTTTGCTGAATGGAACGGCGAAGACGGCCACATAGTCATCAACTTCGTTTTCGAAGACTTCATCGCTGTCGGAAACTTCGTTTTGAAGGCGAAGGTACTGCGTGGCAGGAGCTTGGTACATACTCTTAGGAATCAGCAGGGGTGCTGAGAAGCGAAGGGAAATCAACGGTGCATCGCAGGTCGCATCAAAAAAAACGCCACACTCCCGTTGCAAGGTGGGGAGTGCGGTGCTTTTATAGGTTTCACAAACTAAATTCCCAGCAGGTTGGCTTTTTAAAAGGATGAACCCTGTGGAACTATAGTGGACCGCGTTATACGGATATTTATTCATAAGTAACAATGTCAAGCGTGAAGTTCGTCGTATCACCCAACTTAACACCGGCAAAGTTCTTGATTTCGCGCAAATCTTTCAAATTGTTCTTTGCTTCGGCTTTGTTATAAACTTTGTCCATCCCGCCATAAAGGACTTTTGAAAATGCCGACTGCGGAAGTGAAGCAGAAAAGTCATTCATAAGTTGTTCTTTCGGAACGACAATCATGAATTTGGACACAACGCTGTCATTGGGAGTGATGATTTTATATTTCTTATTGTTGTAAGGAATGTTATAAAATTCATTCATGGTGATGAGGTGGCCGGGATCTTTTTTGGCATTTTTCTCTGCCAACTCACTTTCCATTCTTGCCTTTACAGAAGTACGGATGGTATCGAAAACCACATATCCGCAGTCTTCACGTTGTTTCATGGTCATGTTCATGAATTTTTCCATGAATTTTTCATCGGTCAAACTGTCCTTCGGAGGTTTTTCGTTCGTATTAACGGAAATCATTTCACCCGTTTCATAAAAATTAATCAACGTATCGATGTCAGAGGCATAATAGTGATAACGTTCGTGGAACAATTCCTGCAGCAATGAAATGGCAGTCAAACGGTTTTCGTTCATTTCAACGCGTTGTTGGTAAACTTCTTGGTATTTTGCCGGACGAAGGATAGCGCGGAGGTTTAAGAATAAAAGAACAACTACCAATACGCCTAAAGCAGAGGTTATCGCGATTTTACTTTTCATATTTGTTTTATTTCCTTGATTTTACGTTTATATTCTTTTCCTAAAAAAACGGAGTGCAAAAATACTAAATTTTCAAATTGAATGAGTGTTTTTTCAGGTTTTTCTAAAAAAAAACATGTATGTTTGCATTCCAATTTTGAAAGATGTTTTACCTATTAAGAAAATCATTCATATTACAACTATTAGCAGCCTTGGCGACATTAGCCATCGGTGGCTATTTTATTTTCTCTAATGATTTGTCTATCAGTTATATAGACACAACTTTGCCTGCCGCTCAATCGTTATCTGTTTATCTGATGGAGCATCCCGCAGGCGCAAAAGCCATTTTATTCATCGCCATGCTCCTTCAAGGTGGCTTGTTTTTTAGATATTTCAGAAATAGCGGTTTTTTGGATGAAGAAAATCTTCTCCCCATCTTCTTTTTCTTGGCTTTTTTAATGGGAATGGGAATTTTTGTGCCCGTTTCTACCGCTTGGATAATGAATTTGTCAGTTCTTATTCTCCTCAATATCAATGGCGATATCCAAGGAAAGTCGGCGAAAACGGCTACCTTGCTCTCGGGCCTTTTTATCGGCATCGCATCTTTGTATGATATTGCGGCATTTCTGCTTCTGGTGTGCTATCTTTTGCTGTTGTTAATCAATCGATTGGAAAAAATGAAAGAGATGCTGGTCGCCATTTGCGGTCTCCTCATCACTTACATTTATGTTTTTTCCTACTATTTTTTCAAAGGAAATCTGACCGATTACTTGCACTCGTTCCGTGCCATTCATTTCAATTTCCCGATTTTCACACAAACACACTTCTCCCTTTATGCTGCCTCGGCCGCCGTCATCTTGATACTTTCTCTCGTTTACATTATCGGCCGCCTCACAGTATATTACGACAACACTTTGATTGTCATGCGGAAAATATTTCTCTCTCTCTGTCTGCTGGCCATTTTTCAACTGATTATGATGGTTTGCAGCAACATACCTTTCCCATATTCTCTTGGCTACTTGATAATTCCGCTCACATGTTTCTTTATTTCTTTCATTCCTTCCCGCAACTTTTCCATCTCTACCGAGTTGTTGCTTTGCCTTTATACCGCTTCGTTGGTGGTGTTGGCAATTTTATAAAGGTGAAAATTGAAAATCCATGAATACCCGCCCCATCTTTCTCGCGCTGTTGATGGCCTTTCTTACGCTCCATCTCTTTGCGCGCGACTATCTGGCCACCGACTTCGGGGCAGTGGCCGACGGTTCCACCCTCAATACTACCGCCATACAGGCAGCCATTGACCAAGCCCACAGCGACGGTGGCGGTCGCGTCGTCCTCACCCCCGGCAACTTCGTCTGCGGAACCATCTACCTCAAAAGCAATGTCACCCTCCATCTCGAATCTGGCGCCATACTCCTCGGTTCCACCAATCCCGACCATTACCTCAAAGACCCATACTGCCGCTGGACAGCTTTCATCTTCGCCATAAAACAGGAAAATGTGGCCATTACCGGCGCCGGAACCATTGACGGACGCGGCTATGAAGTGGCTGTCAATGTCGTCAACCTCGTGCATCAGGGACTGCGACAAGACCCACTCAAATATGATCGACCGGGGGCTGAAAACCGTCCCGAAAACATCCACTTTCGAGAATGTGACAATGTGACAATAAGCGGTGTAACTATCAAAAATCCAGCCAGTTGGAATCAACAGTACGACCAATGTCGCCAACTTACCATTGAAAATGTCACGGTGGATGCCACTTGTTTTTGGAACAATGATGGGCTTGATGTGGTGGACTGTTCCGATGTGGTGATTCGCAACTGCTACATAGATGCGGCCGATGACGCCTATTGTTTTAAAAGTCATAGTGTGGACGGGGTGAGTGAGAATGTTTTGGTGGAAAATTGCATCGGCCGCTCCAGCGCCAACGGCATTAAGTTTGGCACCGTCACGCGCGGCACTTTCCGTAATTTCCGTTTCCATAACATTACCATTTTCGATACTTACCGCTCGGCCGTCACCATCGCCAGCGTGGATGGCGCCAGTGTGGAGAATATCGAAATCGACGGGCTGCGCAGCATCAACACCGGCAACCCGATTTTTCTCCGCTTTGCCGACCGCAACAGCGGCAAAGTGACGCCCTGCCTCAGAAACATCACCATCCGCAACATGTATGCGGAGGTGCCGTTTGAGAAGCCCGACCGCGGGTACAGCTACGAAGGTCCGGTGGAAGACCTGCCGCGTAACGTCTCCCCGAGCATCATCGCCGGAGTGCCGGGTATGTATGTTGAGAACGTGCGGTTGGAAAATGTGGAAATCGTCTATCCTGGTTACGCCGACACAGCTTTCGCATATTGCGGTACTACCGCCGCCGAACTGGAAGCCATTCCCGAAAACGGCAAAAAGTACCCTGAATTTTCCTGTTGGAAAGAGCTTCCCGCGTGGGGATTCTACATCCGTCACGCCAAAAATGTCACCTTCGAGAATGTTCGTTTGCGCGCCGCCGGTCCCGATTATCGTCCCGCCATTGTTGCCGACGACGTGGAAAATCTTTCGGGAAATGCGGTGGAAATCGTGGGCGGCCAAACGGGAAAGAAAGTGGTTGCCCACCAAGTAAAAAATCTAACGGGATTTCCAATCGAATAAATAGAAATAGTTATGTATCAACGATTTAATATAACTATTAGAACTTTTTTGTTGTTGGTTTTCGTTGCGTTAGGAGTTGCTGTGAGCGCCCAGCGCGAGTACCCCGCAACACTGTTTGGCATTCGCTCCAACGGCACGACGCTGAATACAACCTCCATACGATCCGCCCTCGGCTACATCGGTGAGCAGGGCGGTGGCACGCTCGTTTTCGAGGTCGGTCGGTACCTCACAGGCACCCTTCATTTGCGCGATAATGTCAATATCGAACTGCGAGAGGGCGCTGTGCTCGTCGGCTCCGACAACCCTTACGATTACTGGTACAGCACCGACACGATTTTTGTTTCCAGAGCCCTCTTGATGGGCAGTATGGTGAAAAATGTCCGCATTTTTGGCAAAGGAGTTATCGAAATGCCCGGTGAATCTTCCGATAACAATTTTCAAACTTTATCCCATAACGGTTTGATGGGACTTCCGGCTCCCAATTTGATCGTTTTTGAGTTGACGACTTCCCAAAATGTGCAAATTGATGGCATATTTTGCAAAAATGGAAAACATTCCGTTGCTGATATTAGATTTGCTAATCAAGTAAAAATTAGTAATTTAGCTATCGATAGACTGGAAAATTCCCAATATGAATTTCGCCAGTATGAATGTAATGATTGCGAAGTGACTGGACTTAGATATTGGCCGGAAAAACGATAATCGCAAAATTTTCATCTCTCCACACCTCACTTCCTTCCATCGAAAAGTCGGGCCAAGCGTGCAGGTCAATTACCAAATATCGACAGCCCTCGGCAATTTTTTTCGTCATAAATTCCTTATTCTCAATATCTTCCTTCGTACACGACCACCCTTTGCGATGCGCCAAGTACAGCAGTTGCGGATTGCCTTTCCCATTCACCATCACCAGTCCATCGTCCGCGTGCGCCTTCATCACCTCCGCAATTTCCATCTTGTACTTTTCTTTTTCTTTAATAAAAAAGTCATGCTGCTGATTACCAATGCTTTCCGCACAACAAACTAACATCAGCGTGATGAAAATCCAATTTTTGGAAACGGAAGAAATCGCATATCCCGCCAGCAATGCCATCGCAGGAACAAACGGAATCATGTAGTAACTTTGGTCGTAAAAATGGTAGCCCGACTTGATGATGAAAGCGATGAAGGCCATCAACAAGAGTAGAAAAATCAAAATTTCTTTTCTTTTCTTTTTGATAATCAATAAGATAAAACCGATACAAGAAGCGATAAAGAGGAGAAATCCGCAGAAGGCATCGAAGTAGAAGTTGTCGAGGATTTGCATCGGGTGTCGGAGGCAGTCGAGCAGCCCCTCTCGCACCGAAAGCCCTTGGTTGTACCAGTTTCCGTACGTAGTTGCCAAGTGTGGATTCCAGACGAAGTACCACCACACGGCAGCTGCAACGGGCAGCAGTGTCGCTGCCGCTGTCCATGCTCGTTTGCGGCGTGGCCATGCGGGATTCAAAACCGCAGGAAGTAGGAGCGCCAGGTAGAGCATCGCCGGTATTTTCGACAGCACAGCGATGGTTGATGTGAGTGCGTAAGCGATGAGCCATCCGAGATTTTTTCCCTCCAAGAATTTTAGCCCGCAGTATAACGCTATGAAAATCAGTGAAATACAGAATGTGTCAGCGGTAAATTTTCTCGAAAAGCAGAACCAAATCGACACCCCAAGAAAGAGGGTGGAGGCGAGCACTATTTTTTCATCCAACTTAAAAAAACGTAATATTTTGGCAAAGAACCAAAGTCCCAAGCTGGAAATCAAGAGGTTGATGAGGCGGCCGTACCAGTGGGCGTAGCCGAAAGCGTGAGCGCAGAGCGCGTGCAAACCGCAGAGCAGTGGGAACTCCATCCCGATGATGCCTTCGGTGGCACCGGTGTCGTCAACCATCGGGTGCAGCAAGTCGCCGTTCCCCTCATACAGGTTGCGCGCCACCATCAGGTCGGTGCATTGCCGCCAGTTGTGACTTCCCTCCAAAGGTGGTGCGGTGATGCCGACCAACCGAACCAAAAACAGAACCACAATCCAAAATTCTGCTTTTTTGATGATGGCCCGAGGAGTGAAATCCATGGAAAAAGTTATTTGTACAAATTTTCGCAGTTGATAATCGGATTGGCGTAAATGTTGAGGAAGATTTCTCGAAATTCGTCAATTTCCCCCGTCAGTTTCGAAAGCCCGTTATCCATGTAGTTGACAAAGGTTTTTTTCTGTTCCTCTGAGTATTCGTTTTCGTATTTACACGACTGATACAGAATATCATACGCGATGTAGTTGTTGGGCCAGAGTTTGTAGTTTTCGTAAATGCGGCGGTCGATAATTTCTGCCAACTTTTGGTATTTTTTATTTTTTTCAAAATGATCGCAGAACTCTAATTCTTGTTGGGTGATGGTGGGGGTGACTACAATGTTAATACGGCCTTTTTTCTGTGTGATGCCTTTCAAAATGCTTTGTAAATCTTCGTCGGGCCCTTTTTCATATCTCTGATACTTAGATACATACAATTCTTGGACTTTCAAAAAGTCGCAGGGTTCGAACTCGTAGGAGATGGCGATGGGGGTGATGTTGATTTCACCAAGATTTTCCACAAACGGTTTGTCGCTGCTGAGGGAGAACATTTTGAGTTCGGCCATTTCGGTTTTGTCGTCGCCGTTTTTGGTGCGTCCGTTGCGCTGAGCGATCCAGACAGAGCGTTTTTTCTCGGTCACCACGTGGCGCATGTAGGCGGAGACTTCGAGGGAGTTTTTGTAGAAGTCGCGCATGTTGCCACCTCGGTTGATGCGGAACATACGGTTGCATTTTCCAATGTCGATGACCATTTCTCCCTTCATCAGGTTGCTGCCGAAAGTAATTTCCGGGCGTTGTTTGTCGTGTTTGTAAAGAAAGAAGTCGGCGAGGGCGGCGTCCAGCAGAATGTCGCGGTGGTTGCAGACAAAAATCCCCTTGCGCTGGTCGTTGTAGGTGTCGAATCCGACTTCGGTAATGCCGTCGGTGGTATGTTCGATGATGGACTGCATCACGGGCCACATGACGATGGTTTGAAATTCATCGATGGTTTTGGCGGTAAGGCAGAGTTTTCGGAATTCTTCCATCGGGCGTCCGGGAAAGAGGTAGGCGGAAATCACGCCGAAAGAGGGGTTGTCGACGATGCGTTGTACTGCGGCCGGAATTTCGGCGTCGTTATAGGGACGGATGGCGTCAAAGTTCAGATCCATAGTGGTTTATTTTCTTTTATCGATAAATTTCACGGGTTTGCGCTTGGCTTCCGGGAAATTGATTTTGCGGATGTTGTCGATGGAATCGAAACGAATGTCAGGAGCTACACGCAATTTAGCGCGGAAACGGTCTTTCAAATCCTTTGTAACTTCTTCTTCCTCAGGGTTTTGACAACCGACAACCACGGTAACGCTGTCGGTTCCGATTTCGTTGGAAGAGACCTCTACCACGTAGTTTTCAACGTAGTCCACATTGTCGAGAACATCGAAGATGGTGGCGGGATAGAGTGTGGTTCCTTTCAGCTTGATCATCTGGTTTTTACGACCGATGATGGGGCTGATGCGCATGGTGGTTCTTCCGCAGGAGCAGGGTTCGTAGTGGAAGCGGGCGATGTCGCCGGTTTTGAAACGGAGCAGCGGCATGCCTTCGACGCCGAGGGTGGTGACGGTAAGTTCGCCGATTTCGCCTTCGGGGACGACATTGTTGTTTTCATCGAGAAGTTCGCAGATGATGAGTTCGGGATGATGATGGCCTCCTCTTCCCGCCTCGCACTCGCAGAACGAGGTTCCCATTTCGGTAGAAGCGTAAGTGGAGTATAGGTCGATGTCCCACTTCTCTTTGATTTTGCTGCCGAGCAGGTTGAGCGAGAAGTCCTGATTGCGCAGGTTTTCGCCGATACATACCGCTTTTTTTATGGAAGATTTACGATAATCGATGCCGTTTTTCTCGGCGTACTGAATGATTTTGAGAATGAACGACGGCACGCAGATGATGGCATCGGGTTTCATGCGGCGGATGGTGTCCCACTGGAGTTCGGGGATGCCGTTGCCGACACGGATGACGCTTGCCCCCATCTTGATAACGCCCATGAAGTAGGCGAGCCCGGCCATGAAGCGCTTGTCGATGGTGGTCATCAGCTGGTAAACTTCTCCCGCTTTGCCACCGGCACCGGCGAACGAGATGGCCTCGTTGTATGCCAGACGGTCGAGGTCGTGCTGGGTCATAGCGAAGGTGGTGGGGTCGCTGAGCGTACCGGAAGTTGTGATGTAGTCGGCAATCTTATTGCGTTCCACGCAGAAGAAATCCTCATTGTGGAGTTGCAGGTCTTCTTTCGTCGTGACAGGGATATAAGTTAAATCCTCTAATTTCTTAATTTTCTGAATGTCAATATGTTCCTTCTTAAAAAGATTTTGGTAGAACTTAGAATTGGCATTCAAATATTGTAAATCTTCCCGCAATTTTTCTTCTTGAAAAGCTTTGATGACATTGCGCGGTTGAAATTCTATTTCAGGTTGGAAGTTCATGTATGCTGAATTTAAGGGTGCAAAAATACGAAAATTTGTTGAAGTGAAAAGTTTCGTCTTGCGGATGCTTCCGCAGGAGGTCGAAGGACTTTTTTTATTGAAAATTGAACATGGTGGACTTGAGACTTGCGACTTTTTGATTGAAGGGGCGGAGGTCGAAGGAAAGCAGCGGAATGAGAGAAAATTTCCTCCGCATTTCCTCTTTCCCGCCGAGGGCGGAAGTCCAAAGTCTAAGGTCTCAAGTCCCGCTCCCCCTTGCAACATTGCGCCGACCGTGCGCACCAGCTCTTCGCTTTCAAGCAGCGAGAAACAGAACAGCTTCTTGCCCAGATCCTTGAAGGAGGCGCCGAAGGTATAGAGCCGTTGGCCATCAATCAGCAGAAAGCGGTCGTGGATGGCGGCGATTTCGCGCACAGCGATGGGCGGATACTGGGCGTTGTGGCGCTGCAAATCCAGTTGCAGACCGGGCGTGATTTTGTTCACGCCGATGGTGGCGGTCACATTCACCGCCCGCTTGTCGAGAAGCGTCAACACGCTGTCGTTCACGTAGTTGTCAATCAGGACAATAGATGATTTTGCGCTGCGGACGAGGTCGGCCACGAACTGGTAGGCATCGAAAATCTGTCCTTCGAAGAAAACGCCCTGCTTGGGCGGGAGCGCGGCGTGGAGAAGCGACTGCAACTGGTAGTTCAGCGTATGAACCTGATTCTCAATCCTATCCACTCTTTGAGAAATGGCATATCCTCTTAATAAGTATTCTTTCAAAACTTTCGTTGCCCAAATGCGGAATTGAGTTGCTTTCTGGGAATTTATGCGGTAGCCAATCGCAATTACCATATCTAAATTGTACATCGAAGTACAACGGGTGATGTTGCGGCCACCTTCGTTCTGAACTATTTCCATTTTGGAAAGAGTTGAACTTTCTTCTAATTCTTTTGAAGAATAAATATTCTTGATGTGTTTTGAAATGGCGGGCACTTCAGTGCCATATAGTGTGGCCATTTGTTTTTGTGACAGCCACAATGTGTCGTATTTTATTCGGATGTCTAAATTTAACGATTCGCCAGCTTGGTAGAGAACGACTTCATTTTCAATGTTTTGAGTTTCCATAGATTTTGAGTTTTAGTGAGCAGTGAATGAGAGCGCAAAGATACTTTTTTTCTTTGATTTTGAAGGTCTAGAGTCTAAAGTCTCAGGTCCAAAGCTCCGCTCCCCCTTGCAACATTGCGCTGACCGTGCGCACCAGCTCTTCGCTTTCAAGCAGCGAGAAACAGAACAGCTTCTTGCCCAGATCCTTGAAGGAGGCGCCGAAGGTATAGAGCCGTTGGCCATCAATCAGCAGAAAGCGGTCGTGGATGGCGGCGATTTCGCGCACAGCGATGGGCGGATACTGGGCGTTGTGGCGCTGCAAATCCAGTTGCAGACCGGGCGTGATTTTGTTCACGCCGATGGTGGCGGTCACATTCACCGCCCGCTTGTCGAGAAGCGTCAACACGCTGTCGTTCACGTAGTTGTCAATCAGGACAATAGATGATTTTGCGCTGCGGACGAGGTCGGCCACGAACTGGTAGGCATCGAAAATCTGTCCTTCGAAGAAAACTCCCTGCTTGGGCGGAAGCGCGGTGTGGTCGCTTAATTGATTGAGGATTTTATCCACTTTTTCATCTGTTTGCATTTGTTTCAGTTCAATCATTTCCATTCTTTGAAACAAGTGGGCATTCTTCATCTGCAAATGCCTCATGGCAACAAATGCTTTCATAATGTTAATGCTGACGGTTATGGCTATATCACTTTTAAGCACAGAGGAAAGCATAGCGACACCTTGTTCAGTGAAAGCATACGGAAGATATTTGAGATGTTGGCCTCGTGCCGTGTTTAAGGTCACAATTTGTGACCTTAAACATTCCTCCTTCGTCAATTGGAAGCGAAAATCGGTTGGAAATCGCTCAATATTTCGCTTTACCGCCTGATTAAGTACTTTTGTTTCAACACCATACAATTCTGCTAAATCCCTATCAAGCAAAACTTGCTGATTTCTAAGTGTTAAAATTCTTGTTTCAATGGGAATGATGTCAGAGCTTTGTGAAATTTGAGTTTCCATAGATTTTGAGTTTTGGTGAGCAATGAATGAGAGCGCAAAGATACTTTTTTTCTTTGATTTTGAAGGTCTAAAGTCTAAAGTCTAAAGTCCTAAGTCTAAAGTCCTAAGTCTCAAGTCCTAAGTCTCAAGTCTCAACTCTCAACTCACTTTCCCATCTTCACCACCTTGAACGACTTCAACATCTGTTTGTCGCTGTAAACATTTAAATAGTATATGCCCGGAGCATAATCCGACAAATCAAAAAATGTTGTTTCGTTCTCTATCTTCTTCATAAACAGATATTTCCCGTTTGCATCATAAACACGCACTTCCCCTTTCAATTGTAAATTGTTCATTGTCAATTGTAAATTTCCGAGCGTGGGGTTCGGATAGACGGTTGCGTTGAGCGTGATGGTCGGGTAGTCATCGACCCCAACCACGGAAATTTCGTAGGGTTGCTGTACGCCCTCACTGATTGTCGTGGTTCCGTCACCGTTGGTCTGAACGACAATCTGTCCGACGGAGAAACTGACGCTTCCACCGTTTCCAGTTGCTTCACCGCCCGTGGCAACGATGCTGGACTGGGCGTTTGCCGACATCAGCAACGCCATAAAAAACATTCCTAAAAGTGCTTTTTTCATCATTTCGAGGATTAAGTTTAACATTCCACGTCGCTTTTCTCCTCAAAATCGCACGAAAAAAAAGCGAAACGCTTTAATCAATCAATAAAATAAGTATTGGAATGCTTTTTCATTCCACCGCAGCAAAAATACTATTTTTTTCCCAAATCTAACCACCCGATTTTGTCGGATTTCGTAATTTTGCAGCTCCATTTTGTTAAATATTATCCACCGCGTATGCGCCGTCGCTCTCTTCTCGTTCTCACCCTCGTCGCTTTGCTGCTCGCTTCGTGCCGCACGTTTTATATCCGGCCCCAATCCCGCTTCAATGCTCCGAAACGAACAACAGGCACAAGGCATCCAGCTCGCCGCCAGTCTGGAAGACTGGGAGCGGCAACCCGTTTGGAAGTAGAAAGCAGAGCACAGCAATTTGGTTAGAATGAAAATTGTGGGGCAATATCTTAGAGCCCTGTCGCAATGGCCGAAAATGAAAAGCCGCGGCTGTGTGAGGGCAGCCGCTGAATTGTTGTCTTTGTCCCCGAGAAGTAAAGTGAGAGGTGAGAAGTGAGAGGTGAGAAGGGAGAAGGGAGAGGTGGGAAGTGAGAGGTGAGAGTTATTAGGAGGGGAGTTTGCGTTTTGAGGTTTTGATAGCGGAGACTAACATTGCGATTAGTTCATCCACATCTTGGTTGATACTTGCAAACTCTGTTTTTGTTATGTAATCCGACAGCGTAAGAACTTCAAGCCAGTACTGGGTTTCATCTGCCTCCTTAAGAGCAATGGATAGTTTGCTCACAAAATCCGCATTGCTCTGCGCATTTTTACATTCACGAATATTGGCACCAATGCTCGTGCCACTTCGCAAAACCTGCTTACTCAACACGTACTCTTTCTTTGTATCACATAAATACTGATAGAATTTCACAATCCTTACTGCAAAAGCAAGACTTTTTGTTAGAAGCAAACTATTTTTCATAGATGAGAATTTAGGGAAAATGAGAATTAAAAGTTATTGTCCTGCAAAAATACTATTTCTAAGTGAAAAGTGAGAAGTGAAACTCTCACTTCTCACCTCTCACCTCTCACTTCTCACTTCTCCCCTCTCACCTTGATTAATCGCGCACGCAGCGAACCGATACCGCAGTTAACTTGCTGAAATTGCCGCGCGTGACAGTGGAGGAGAAAAAGCCGATGTTCCGATTGTAAACATAATTCTCGCTATACTCCGTGGCACTTGCGCAGTAGGCAGTGGTGGAAGCGTTGAAGTTGCCGCTGTAATAGCCCGCTGGCACCATCCCGAAACCCGTAGCATTGTTGTCGGCTGAATTGTTTCCCACCGCGCAATTGCTTGAAAAATTCATCCAGCCCGTCTTGCTGGCCAGCGCCTTGGCGATGTTACTGCTGTAACCGTTGCAAGCGTAATCACTCTGACTTCCTACAAAATCAGTGAGTTCTGTCCACTCCGCATCGCTGGGAACGTGCCAGCCCGCAGGACAGATGCCCTGCACACCGCTGGGATTTTCATCGCTGGAAACCGCACCGCGCATCAATGCTGCCCAATTATACAAAAGGCCAAGCGTAGTTGCATTTGCGCTGTTGTTGCTCGGATAATACCAATAGCCGACGGAAGAAGATGTGTCGCTGCCCTGCGCGATGGGCGCGTTGTCGGCATAATGGGTGGTGCGCAGGTTTTCCTTCATCCAGCATTGCTCGCCAATCTGCACCGTGCCGTAGGTGTTGCCATCGGCATCGGTGACGGTGGCAGCTCCCGGACACGGCTGGCCTCCCGGCTGCGAAACATTCACCGTTGCGCTGGCCGTACTGGTGCAGCCGTACTGGTTGGTGCCAACGAC
>JAKSME010000029.1 GCA_024400785.1 Bacteroidales bacterium | reverse complement strand
AGCTTGAGAAACAGCGCGCAGAATCTAACGCAAAAGTACAGGCTATCGAAAATGGTAAGGTGCTTTCTGAGCTTGGTATCGGAAAAGACTTTACAGATTATGTAATGTTTGAGGTTTCAAAACTGGTAACAGACAAGAAGGATTTCAAGACAGCAGCTGAAGAATTTGTCAAAGCATACAGCAAAAACAACAATTTCGCCACGGCCAGCGAAGCCGACCTGCGTGAGTATCTTGACCTTTTCATCAACTTCAAAATCAAGGTGCATGAAGGCGAAATGATGAAATTGGACACCGCGCGCAAGTTCCAACTGGAATTGAAACAATATCAAAATCAGTCTGCGCAACAGTATCTGATTGACAAAGAGGTCACCAAGGAATTGGAGGATGAGGTGAGTGCTCATGCAAAGAAAGACATTCGGGCTTCTCACATTCTGATAAACTGTGCGGAAATGGCACAGCCGAAAGACACGTTGGCCGCCTACGAAAAAATCATGCAGATTCGCAATGAGATTCTGTCTGGTTCCATCACCTTTGCAGATGCCGCTGTAAAATATTCCGAAGACCCCTCCGCCCGCGACATGGTGAACCCGCAAACCCAACGCTGGCACGCCGGCAACAAGGGCGACCTCGGCTATTTCACGGTGTACGACCTCATCTACCCCTTTGAAGTCGCTGCCTACAAAACGCCTGTCGGCCAGATTTCCATGCCGGTTCGCACCAAGTTCGGCTACCACATCATTTACGTTGAAGACTGCATCGATGCCATCGCGGAAATCTCCATCGCTCAGATTTATGTTTCCGACTCCACGGCGAAATTCGGCCAGATGCTCCCGGAAACCAAAGCCAAATTGGAAGAAGCACAAAAAGAGCTCAAATCTGGGAAGAATTTCGGCGACGTGGCGATGATTTACTCCGAAGACAAAGATGTTGTCGTTAGCAAGGGTTTGCAAGAACCCTTCGCACCCAACCGCCGCCAAGGCGATTTCGTCAAGGCCGCCCTCTCTTTGAAACCCGGCGAAATCTCACAACCCATTTCTTCCGCCAATGGCTGGCACATCATTCAACTTATTGAAACAAAACCATTTGTAATTGACGAAGACACTCGTTACACCTTAATCAACAAAATCACCCGCGACTCCCGTTCCTTCAGAAGCAAAGAATCCTTTGTCGCCAAACTCAAAAAGGAATACAACTACAAAGAAACAGGCCGCAGCAAAGCGATGGCGCTCTTCCTCAAAAACATGCCCGCCGAATTTTTCCAAACCAAAGAAGCAGACATGACCGCTTTCAAAGGCATTGACAAATTGAAACCGATGGCCACCTTCGCCACTGTCAGCATAAGCGCAGAAGAATTTGGCCGCTACATGAATCGTTTCAGAGGCATTCGCATCACCAAAAACGAATTCAAGTCCTTCCTTGAAGAACGTTTCGACATGTATGTGCAAGACAAAATCATGCGCTACGAAAATGAACATTTGCTGGAAAAACATGAAGGACTGCGTGACCTCGTTCAAGAATTCCACGATGGAATGGTACTTTACGAAGTCAACACCCTCAAAGTGTGGGCTGCTGCCGTTCAAGACTCCGTTGGCTTGGAAGAATTCTACAAAGCCAATACAGACAAATATCTGGATGCCACCACACAACAGCCGAAACCGCTTTCAGAAATCCGCGCCATCGTCATCACCGACTTCCAAGAATATCTCGACAAAAAATGGATTGAAGAACTTCGCAAACAATACAATCCCTATATCGACGAAAAAGTATTTTCATCTTTGATTAAGAAATAACGTGAAAAAATCACTTTTCTCACTTTTACTCATCACTTTCTTGTTCGTGTCCTGCAAACATGACGACCATGTTGTTGCAGAGGTACACAACAAAAAGCTATTTGCCTCCGAAGTTGCCGCACTCGTTCCTTCCGGCCTGTCGGCCAAAGACAGTATCGACTTTGCCAACCACATCATCGAAGACTGGATTACCGAACAAGTGATTTTGCACGAAGCTGATAAGTCGCTGTCTGTCAAGGATAAAATTTTTGACAAAGAAATCAATGACTACAAGAAGTCTTTGCTAAAAAGTAAATATTTTGAGAAAATCACGTCAGACGGCACACAGTTTCAAGTGAGCGACAAAGAAGTGCAGGAAGCCATCAAACAATCAAAAGTCAACTTGGTTTCCGACAAAGAAATCGTCAGACTCAATTACGTCAAGCTTCCAAAAAACTCCAAATTCATCGGAGAATTCAAAGAAATTTTGTTTGACGAAGAGCGCAGAGCAACTGAAAAAGAGCATATTGCAGAAATGTGTGGCGACTCTCTCGAATACTTCATCAACGATGACCAATGGCTGTTTTGGGAAGACATACAGCTGGAAATCAATTTGGAAGAGAGCGCTACCGATTCAAATTTCCCGAAAACGTACGAAAAAATCATTGGCGACGACTGCTATCTCGTTGTCATTCTTTCATTTAAAGAAGAAACGACCGGAGAAGAATCCAAAGACTACTTTGAAAGTGTCCGCATGATGCTTATTCAAAAGAAAAAAACAGATTTCATCAACAAAAAGGTGAAAGAACTTTACCAACAAGCAGAAAAAAAAGGAAAAATAAACAGATAACCCATGTCATTACCAATCATTGCCGTCATTATCATTTCAGTCATTCAAGTTATTGGCTTTCAAATCGGATTATGGAGCATTTTCAGCAAAGCGGGACTGAAGGGCTGGCTTTCATTGATTCCCGTTTACCGCACATGGCTGTGGTTACGCAAAGTCATCGACCGACCGTGGTGGTGGATGATTTTCTGGGTTATTCCGTTCATTGGCGTTTTCATGGTGTATTATATGATATGGGAAACCATAAGATGCTTTAAGAAAACAAGTTACCTATATTTGATTCCGGGTACATTTTTCTACTTCATCTATCTTCCCTATTTAGGATTTTCTAAAAAAGAGAAATACGTATCCAGAAAAGATTGGCCGGAGTTTAAGAAGACGGGGATTCGCAGCTGGGGCGATGCCATCATTTTTGCCATCGCAGCCGCATTCCTTTTCCGCACCTTCATCATCGAGCTTTACACCATTCCGTCTTCCTCCATGGAAGGCTCTTTGATGGTGGGCGACTACTTGGCAGTCAGCAAATATCATTACGGACAACGCATTCCGCAAACTGTTTTGGCGCTTCCGTTCATGCACCACACCATGGTTTTCACCAATTTCACGCCCTCCTACCTCGAATGGATCGAGCGGCCGTACATGCGCATTCCGGGAACCACGGAGGTGAAAAACGGAGACACGAGTGTTTGCAACTATCCCGATGGCGACACCGTGGCCCTCGAACAGCAAGCCAGAAGTTATTACGCCATTGTCCGCGATTACGACATGATGCTTAACCCGAAAAACGACTTTGAGAAGCGCTACATTGTTTCCAAATACGGGGTGGAAAATGTGGCCGCTATCGCTTCCAAATACGCCGGAATGTCTGGTTCCGAAGCTGTTAGCCACGAATACTCCGTAAAATTTCGTCCAGTTGACAAACGTGAAAACTATGTCAAGCGCTGTATTGCCATCCACGGCGACAAACTTGAAATCAAGCGGGGAGTCGTTTACATCAACGGCAAAAAAGCTCCCGTTCCGGAACGCCGCCAATATCATTACGTGCTTCCCGATGGTATCTCAAATCGTGTTATTAAATCATTGAGAATCAATGCAGAAGACACATACGTTGACCCCACGACAGGAGACCAACACATATTCCTTTCCAACGAACAAGCGAAGGAAATCCGCGACATGGGCAAAGTTCTCATTCCGCAAATAGAGCAGGATTTTTCGTATGATCCCGAGATTTTCCCGCATGACAGTCGTTATCCGTGGAACAAAGACAACTTTGGCCCGCTGGTCATTCCCGAGCAAGGGGTTACCGTTCCCATCAACGATTCTACCATTGTTTTATATGAAAGGATCATTAAGAATTACGAGCTCAATGAATTAGAAAAGAAAGACGGAAAGATTTACATCAACGGCAAGGTAGCGACGAGCTACACTTTCCGGATGAACTACTACTTTATGATGGGAGACAACCGACACAACTCCGCAGACTCGCGTTATTGGGGCTTCGTTCCGGAAGACCACATCGTGGGCAAACCCGTTTACGTTTGGATGTCACTCGACAAAGACCGTAGTTGGGGCGATGGCAAAATGCGCTGGAAGAGAATGTTCAAAGTCATCCATTAATAACAGATTTTCAACTATTTAAGACACAATCCATGGCATCAAAATTCAAGATACCGCATACATTTACGATAGTTTTTTGCATTGTTGTGGCTTGCGCCGTACTCACTTGGTTGGTGCCAGGCGGGGAGTTCTCCCGCGACGATGCTGGGAACGTGATTCAAGGAACCTACCATGCCGTGGACAATGCGCCGCAAACATGGCAAATCTTTACCGCCTTCTTCGATGGTTTTCAAAAAGCTGCCAATATCATCGTCTTCATCTTGATGATTGGAGGTGCTTTTTGGATTTTGAATGAAACGAATGCAGTGAGCAAAGGCATATACTCATTTCTGGGATTCACACAGAAGCTACAGAAAATCAAATTGTTACAAAAGATTGGTGTCAACAATTTGGTAATTGTGCTCATTATGATATTATTCAGCGCATTCGGTGCGATATTCGGGATGAGCGAAGAAACTTTGGCATTCATTGCCATTTTTGTACCATTGGCTGTTTCGATGGGGTACGACTCCGTAACGGGCGTGCTGATGTGTTATGTGGCGGCGCACGTGGGCTTTGCGGGGGCGCTCTTCAATCCCTTCACCATCGGAATCGCGCAAGGCCTTTCCGGTCTGCAACCCTTCTCCGGTCTCGGCTACCGCCTCATTTGCTGGCTGATTCTCACCACTATCGCCATCATTTTCACATTAATTTATGCGAGCCACGTGAGAAGGAATCCCGAAAAGTCATTCATGCATGAAGCTGACGGTTTCTGGCGCGACAAAGTGAACCAACAAACTGACAATGAAGTTCAGAAATCGACACTTTCCACCTGGATTGTTTTCGGTTTGGTGAGCGCGCTGCTTATCTTCTTGGCAATCAGATATCCCTACACAGACATTTCCGTCGGCGGTGGCCACAGTCACCTGATGGTTTTCCCCATTGTGGCGGCTGTATTTATCATTTTGGGTGCTCTCGCCGCCCGCAAGTCGGTGCATAGTTACATCATGACCTTGTTGTTTCTTACCATCGTAATGCTGATTGTGGGTGTGTTGGGCTACGGTTGGTACGTGGGTGAGATTGCCGCACTTTTCTTTGCCA
Source organism: Bacteroidales bacterium (assembly GCA_024400785.1). Lineage (GTDB taxonomy): Bacteria > Bacteroidota > Bacteroidia > Bacteroidales > WCHB1-69 > UBA1756. The sequence goes on along the minus strand of JAKSME010000029.1, from coordinate 12,761 downwards.
TGGGTTTGGCTACCGGTTTCGCTTTCAACACCCGTTTCGACCAGATTATCCGACAATTTTTGGAGGGCTGCAAGGACATGTTGAACGCGGCGCTCATCGTGGGTATCGCGGGAGGCATCATCATCATCCTGCAAAACGGCCACATTGTGGACACACTGCTGTACGGGTCGTCGAATGCCGTAGCGCACAGCGGCAAAGAAGGTGCGCTCGGAGGTATCTACTTGATACAGAATTTGTTGAACCTAATCATCCCATCGGGCTCCGCCAAAGCGGCACTCACCATTCCCATGATGGCAGAATTTTCCGACCTTATCGGCATCTCCCGCCAGACCAACGTCCTCGCCTTCCAATTCGGTGACGGGTTCACCAACATGATAACCCCGACTTCCGGCGTGCTCATCGGCGTACTCGGCATCGCCCGCATCTCTTACGCCAAATGGGCAAAATTTATTTTACCTTTTATAATTTCCCTTGTAATCATAGGATTTTTATTACTTTTGCCGACCATTTACCTACCAATCAACGGATTCTAACAAACCATGAAAAGATACGTTATTTTATTAGTCGCTTTGTTGTTTGCGACAACGTATAAAACTTATTCTCAGCAAGATAGCTATTATTTTTACCACGCTCACGAAGCTTGGGAAGGTGGCATAAATTTTGGTGTAAACTCCTTTTACGGAGACGTAAATGACAATACCAACAAGATTTTTCCCGCGACTCCCTTCCAAGCATCGTTTTACAAAGACCGTCATTTCGTTGTCGGCGGTTATTTTGGGAAAAGGATGACACCATTTTGGACCATGGCCATTGACTTCAAATTCGGCCGCGTTTCCGGGAAAGACAAATACGAAGCTCTCGCTTTCCGCACCTCTTGGAATACTGAGTTCACACTTTCCAACACGTTGGACATCCTTTCCATGTGCAACCTGTCAACCGACTGGGCTTTGTATCCCAAAATCGGATTTGGCGTTTACGCTTTTCGCACCAAATTGTGGAATACCACTACGGGCGAAATCCAAAACATGTACCCCGATGGAATTTTCAGCACCAACCGCAATGAATGGGTAGCCACCGGTTACCGCTGTGCATTCGCCATGCCGGTCATGCTTGGCTTCAGCTACCGACCGCTGCCAGAATTGCGTGTTTTCTTCGAAACGGGCATCACCTGGACCTGTACCGACTGGCTGGACGGGTTGGAAAGCAGCAGATACTCTTTCGAAGGAGTGTGGAACACTTGTGTTGGTGTGAGTTACCAATTTGACTTTCGTCCCCATCGCGGAGCAAATCCGCGGAATGCCACTGCCAACGACGCGCTCAAAGATGACGGTGTGACGAAAAAGTACAAAAAAATGAGGTATAAATCCAACCTTGGCACTGGCAAACCGCGTTACAGCAAGAGCAGTGCGATGAAAAAACACAGGTAAAAAAATAAAAAAGGTGCAAAATGTTGTAAAAAAATCGTATTTTTGCACGCTCAAAATGGGACGTTAGCTCAGTTGGTTTAGAGCGCTGCTTTCACACGGCAGAGGTCACTGGTTCAAATCCTGTACGTCCCACAAACACAATCAATTAGCCTCGTCTGAAGCCTTTTCAGTCGAGGTTATTAATTTTTCACAAGCACGTTCTGCGGCAATCTGTTCCGCTTTTTTGACCGTATAATCCAAACCCTCGGAACAAACCTCTCCATCAATAAACAATTTGACACGATACAAGCGACTATCACGTTTATATTCAGCAACTTCGTGTTCAAAAGACACTGTTTTGCGGTGATGTTGCGACCAATTGAGAATCTTACTTTTGAAGTTGGATTCTTCAAAAACGATCTCATCCATATTATAATAGTTGTCAAAAATCCGTTTTAAAACAATCTTTTTGGTCTTTTCATAACCCTTGTCCAAAAAGATAGCACCAACCAAAGCCTCAAAAGCATCTCCCCCGGCAGATTTCGCATGGGCGTGAGGATTGATGGCTATCAGCTCGTTAAGGTGCAGTTTGCGCGACAACTGGCCCAAACGCTCACGACTCACCAACTTTGACCGCATTTCCGTCAGCTCCCCTTCAAATTTCAAAGGGTATTTTTTGAAAAGATATTCAGCCATAATGGCATCCAAAACAGCATCACCCAAATACTCCAAACGCTCATTATTCAAAGAATGGCCATCCATGATGTTATCGGAGGCAGAACGATGAATCAATGCAATCAGGTAGACATCAAGGTTTTTAGGTTTAATGCCGATGGTATTACGCAGGAATCTCACGACTTCCTTTTCTCGCGAGTCGTTCTTTAATTTTGCAAACAAAACCAATAAATTTATCAGATTTTTTTGAATAAAATGGAAGCATTATGACCGCCGAAACCAAAAGCATTACAAAGCGCATATTCCATTTTGCATTCGACTGGGCCATAGATGCAGAAATTCCAATCCGGCAGCTCAGGATCTCTACCCATATAATTAATGGTAGGATGAATCACACCACTTTGCAATTCCAAAATTGTTGCGATGCTTTCGATTGCTGTGGAAGCTCCCAGGAGATGACCGGTCATTGACTTGGTTGAGTTATAGAAAATGCCATCCGCGTGAGCGCCAAAAAGATTCTTGATGGCGGCACATTCAGCCGTATCGCCTTGCGGGGTTGAAGTTCCATGGGTGTTGATATGCAGGATTTCATCAACTCCCACCTCGGCTTCTTGAAGAGCCAAGCGCATCGCTTTCATGGCTCCGTCGCCCTCTGGGCGGGGATGTGTGATATGGAAGGCATCGGAGGTAATCCCGATGCCGCTGATTTCAGCGTAAATTCTGGCCCCGCGTTTCACCGCATGTTCATACTCTTCAACAACCAGCATGCCTGAGCCTTCCCCCATAACGAAGCCATCTCGCCCGACAGAGAAGGGGCGAGAAGCGGTGAACATGTCGTCATTACGGGTGGAAAGTGCGCGCATAGCATTGAAACCACCGATACCGATAGTGGAAATGCCAGCTTCTGCACCGCCGGTAAGCATCAGGTCGCATTGACCTGAGCGGATGAAATTACACGCATCCCACAAAGCGACAGCTGCCGAAGTACACGCAGAAGAAGTGGTATACGACGGCCCTTGCAGGTCGAATCTGATAGACAGATTACCGGCAATCATGTTGGATAACGATTTAATGATGAAGAAGGGACTGAAGCGCGGATGCTCGCCGTCTTTGACAAATTCGACGATGTCGGCAGCTGCGGTGGTGACACCACCGATACCCGAGCCGACAATGACACCGGCACGGTCCGGATTGTACGTCCCCGGGGCCAAACCGGCATCTGTCATGGCTTCAACAGCGGCAGCGATGGCATAGCGACTGCACTCATCCATTTTGCGAGCATCTTTGTTATCCAAGAACTTAGAGATATCAAAGTTTTTCAGCTCGCAAGCGAAATGAGTGCGGTACTCACTCGCATCAAAGCGCGTAATAAGGCCAACGCCATTAGTTCCAGTGACGAGCCCGTCCCAATAGTCAGCAACATTATTGCCAAGCGGGGTCAAGGCACCGATTCCGGTAACTACGACTCGTCGCAATTTCATACGATGAGAGGGTATGATTATTTATTAGAATGATCTTTAATGTATTGAACAGCGTCACCAACGGTATGAATGGTTTCACTCGCTTCTTCGGGAATGGTAATGTCGAATCGTTTTTCGAATTCCATTATCAATTCTACGGTATCCAAAGAGTCAGCGCCGAGGTCGGCTGTAAAACTCTTATCTAAAGTGATTTCTTCTTTATCTCCGCTTAATTTTTCTGCAATAATTTCTTTTACAACTTCAAATTCTTCCATAATAGTTCAATTTTAAAATAACGTGCAAAAATACTACATTTTTCCTATCGTTTTGCACCTTTTATTTTTTTTTGTTTCAAGTTAATTCTATAAAATTGATATTCAGCGATTTAACTTTCAAAATTTTTATTCAGAATCATTTTTCGATATGGAAAATCTTATGCGAAATACCATTCTTTTTCAATATTTGCTCCACCCTCCCCTGGTCCGTATCAGATATGAAAACCTGTCCAAAATGTTCATTTCCAACAAGATACAGCAATTTACCAATTCTCTTTTCATCCAATTTATCAAAGATATCATCCAACAGCAATATGGGTTTGAGGTGCTTTTGTTTGAAAATATAGTCGAATTGGGAAAGTTTTAGCGACAGTAGAAAGGTCTTTTGTTGTCCTTGGGAGCTGTATTTTCGCACGTTTTTTCCATTCATCAAGAAGTCGAAATCATCTTTATGAATACCGGCACAAGTGAAACCGGCGCGGAAATCCATCTGCTCATTTTTGCGCAACCAGTCAGACAGAGGCGCATCAGAAATTACGGACTGATAATCAATGCCGACCTCTTCCCTACTGTCTGCCAAAAAATCGTAATATTTTTGAAAAACCGGCAGCATGTTGGCGACAAAGTCTCTTCGTTTGGTATAAATCGCATCGCCCAAGGGTGCCATTTGGTCGTCATAAATACGAATGAACGAACTGTCGTATGGTCCCCGTTCAAACATCTGCTTGAGCAGTATGTTTCTTTGAGCCAGCAACTTCTGATAGGAAATGAGGGAATGTAGGTATTCTTTATCGAACTGCGAGATGATCATGTCGAAGAACTTGCGACGCAACTCGCTGCTCCCATGAATCAGATTCCCGTCGACCGGTGCGACCATAATCACGGGGAACGCCCCGATGTGATCACTCAGCCGGTCATATTCCTTCATGTTGAGTTTCATCACTTTGCGTCCGCCTGATTTGAAAATGCAACTCACCTTGCGAGTTCGCTCGTCATCCAAACCGACAAAATCGCCATGGATGGCAAAAAAGTCTGTATCGAAACGGGCCGACTGTTGGTCTTGGGAAGAAAAGTAACTTTTGCAAAAAGAGAGATAATGTATTGCGTCCAACAGATTCGTTTTGCCAGAACCATTGTCACCCACGACCGCATTCACATTCTCCGAGAAAATGAAAGAAGCCTCCTCGTAGTTTTTGAAATTGGTCAGTTGGATATTTTGCAAATACATTTCGAAATAGTATAACTGTAAATTACTATTTTACAGCATCTTCCAAAGAAATACGTTTACCGGTAGTCACATCGATAAGGACATATTTCGTGGAGCCCATGCCTAATTTAGCAGCATATTCACACTGACCGAACCCACTAACATTGTTCACATCTTTGAACGCGTCTTCGGTATGTTGTTTCTTTGCACACAATTGATGGCAGGCGAGGTCAACCGCCACGATGTCGGTAGAAGCCACAGCGCCAATCTTTTCCATAAAGGGAGCCGGAGCTTTCGCAGAGCAGTCGCAAGTTTTGGAAATATTGTCCATTACATTGATATAGACCATCGGGCGTTTTTCGCTGAAAATCTTGGCATATTCAACCAGACGTTCCAAAAAGTCCTGTCCTTGGGTATGTCCATCGGGGCTGAAGATACCAAAACCGCATTCGGCGATACATTTGGCGCAGCCCAAACACTTGCTACTATCGATCACCGGCCCCAAGTCCGTAAGTGTAATAGCATTAGCGGGACATTGTTGCACGCAGCGGTTGCAATGCACGCAATCCTTGCCATGATGGATGCCAGGAACATTTGAAGCATGCATGGCCATTTTCCCACCCGGGGAAGCGAAACCCATAGAAACATTCTTGATGGCGCCGCCGAAACCTGCAGAGCCGTGTCCTTTGAAGTGGGAATAAATGATATAGGAATCATAATTCTCAAAGTGGCTACCTGTTTTCACTTTTTTGAAGTGCTTCAAACCTTGCGCATCATATTCGATTTCACCGTCAGCGTCCAAGATGTCAATGGGTGCGAAAGTGAAACCATGTTCCTTGGCCAAAGCAATATGCTGTTCTGTAAAACGGCGTTTGCTGACATACAGCACATTAGTTTCAACAAAAGTCGGATGCACTCTTTCCACCAAAGGGCGGAGCAGTTCGGGATTGAGGTAATTTTGGTTGCCCTCTTCTCCGAAGTGAACTTTCAGACCGATCTTTCCCTCTTGCTTCACCCCCAAAGCTTCATATAGCTTCAGAATATTTTCCGGAGTGATGTCTTTACAAAAATAGACCACGACTTCATTTTCTTTCTGAGGTCCATTGGCGGCCTCCACCTTTTTCTTACAAGAAGAAAAAGGAATGGCTAAAGAAATAATTAATGCGAAAAGCAGTATTTTTTTCATAATGGATAAAAAAGGAGAGGCATTTGCTCAAGTGCCTCTCATATTTATAAAAGGGTTATTTTTTCTTTTCAGATTTAATTCTCATTCCATAAAATGAGCGATAAACGAAAATCAAGCCAATGATGAAGAAGAAAGCCCCGATATATGGGGTGTAATCGGTAGAAGTTGCCACTGCATTGGCTTCACCGACATACTCTCCAGCCTTATTCAAAAGTCCCTGTGCGGAAAGTTTCATCACGACTGCGATTTCTGCGGCCAACATTCCAAAGAGCGTTGAGAATTTGATGATGGGATTCATAGCCACCGAAGAAGTATCTTTGAAAGGATCGCCGACGGTATCGCCGACAACGGTAGCGGCATGCAACTCAGTGTTTTTTTCCTGAAGATCCACCTCCACAACCTTCTTCGCATTGTCCCATGCTCCGCCGGCATTAGCCATGTAAATAGCTTGGAACAAGCCGAATACGGCGATGGAAATCAGGTATGCGACAAAGAAGTTGGGATCAAAAAAGGCGAAAGCCAAAGTCATACAGAATATTACTGCGAAAATATTCCACATCCCCTGTTGAGCATATTTGGTACAGATTTTTACCACAGTCTTGGAGTCCTCAATGTCGGCTTCGTTCTTATCCAAATTGAGGTTCTTTTTGATAAACTCAACAGCACGATAAGCGCCCGTGGTAACGGCTTGCATTGAAGCACCGCTAAACCAATAAATCACAGCTCCACCCGTGATAAAGCCGAGTATGACGGGAGCATCAGTCAGACTGAGGTTCAGCAGGTTGAACTTAGCGAGCATCAAAATGATAGCGAAAATCATAGTAGTTGCGCCCACGACTGCGGTACCGATAAGAACGGGTTTTGCGGTAGCTTTGAAAGTGTTGCCAGCGCCGTCGTTGGCTTCAAGGAAATACTTACCTTGTTCAAAATCAGGCACAAAGCCATATTCTTTTTCGATATCGGATTTGATAGCGGGGAGGCTTTCAATTTGTGAGAGTTCGAAAACGGACTGAGCGTTGTCGGTTACCGGACCGTAACTATCTACCGCGATAGTGACAGGCCCCATACCGAGGAAGCCGAAAGCGACGAGGCCGAAAGCGAAGATGGCATAATAATCGCCAAAGACGCCCAAACCGGTGGTTGAGATCATGAATGCGACAAACATCAAGCCAACCATGACGATACCCTTCCAGAAGGCGCTAAAGTTGCCGGCCACCATGCCCGAAAGAATGGTTAAAGAGGCACCTCCTTCTCGAGATGCGGTGACTACTTCATTGACATGGCGAGAGTTAGAGCTGGTAAATCCCTTGGTAAGTTCTGGGATGATGGCAGCGGCCAAAGTCCCCAAGCTGATGATAGAAGCCAAACGCCACCACATGGAATCATCGGGTTGCAGATTGCCGATAACGGAGCCTTCAGCGGCGAAAGTGTAATTATTGAGCAATATGTAACTGATGCAGAAAGTGACAATGATAGAAACGATAGAGGTAATCCAAACGAGGGATGTCAGAGGGGTTTCAAAGTTGAAGTTCTTGGCATTCTTAAATTTAGCGGTGGAAATCCAATGGTTGATGCCGTAAGAGAAAACGGAGGTAAAGACCATGAGAATACGCATGGCGAAGATCCAAACGATGAGGAGTGCTTGCAATTCAACAGAAGGAACGGAGAGGATGATAAAGGAGATGAGGGCGACACCCGTAACGCCGTAGGTTTCGAAACCGTCAGCGGTCGGTCCGACGCTGTCGCCTGCGTTGTCGCCCGTACAGTCGGCGATAACGCCGGGATTGCGGGGGTCGTCTTCTCCGATTTTGAAAATCACCTTCATCAAGTCGGAACCGATATCTGCTATCTTGGTAAAGATGCCGCCAGCGATACGTAATGCACTGGCACCGAGTGATTCACCGATGGCGAAACCGATAAGGCAAGCACCGGCGCTTTCAGCAGGAATAAAAAGCAAAATCACAAGCATCAGGATTAACTCTATGGTGATGAGTAACAAACCAACGCTCATTCCAGACTGCAACGGGATGTTGACCACAGGCCACGGTTTGCCGCGCAAGGATGCAAATGATGTACGGCAGTTTGCCCAGGTATTGATACGGATTCCAAACCAAGCAACGGCATAAGAGCCTGCGATAGCCAAAATCGTCCACAATAAAAAGGTGAGTACCTGCGGCATGCTTTTACCGCTGAGGACTCCGAAATAGAAACAGATGGCCACCCCGATGATGGCGAAAAGAATAAGTAAGAACTTTCCCTGCTGCAACAAATAGGTTTTACAGGTTTCATAAATCGTGTTAGAAACATTTTTCATCGCACGGTGAACGGGATGTTTCTTGATTCTCAACGCCTGGAACAAGCCGAACAAGAGTCCGAGAATTACAATGATAGCTCCCCAAAGGAGCAAGGCGCGACCTGTGACAGCGCCATTAAAGAAAGACACCTTGCAAAAATTTGGCAATGTGAGGTCGGCTTCGTTGGCGCTCAAAAGGAACGGAGAGAGTAACAAAGCCGATAAAACAAATTTCTTTTTCATTTTTATATTGTTGATTTATAATAATTTACAAGTCAAACTTTTTTTCTAATTTGAGCGTGCAAAAGTACATTAATTTATTATAAAAAAAACATAAAAATTTCATTCGAAACTCAGGTACGGGCGCAATTGGTCAACCAGTTCTTGATAAGCATGAGTGAGGGTTTGAAATTCAGCAATATTGTGAATTTTTCCGCCCTTATCACGATGATTGAGAATAGTTTTGGCGAGATAGGGATCGATGTACGGATGTGAAATCAATTCTTTATATGTGGCTGTGTTAATATGGATTTTCCGCACATCCTTGCTATTTATTGTGAAATACTTCTGACAAAGCGTCAGGTCGACATTTTGCAAGATGTAAATTTCCTTCAATTGAGACAAGTCGTAAAATCCGCCCAGTTTGTCACGATACTCAACGATTTTTCGGGCTCGTTTACTTCCGAAAGTGGGAACGCGAGTGATGTCACCCGTGTCACATTGGTTCAAATTGACTTTCACGATGGCATAGCCTTCTTTTTTGGGTAATGGTTTCAATTTTGCAGTATCAGAAGAATAACTATTGTCATGTATCCGTTCATAGTTACCATTCCATTGTCTGTTGTACGTCTTGTATCCGTATTTGGGATGGCGATACGCGGAATCACGCGCTGCCCTCGCTGCGGCTATCGAATCTTCTGCAGCCTGCTGGCAAGCATAAAATTGTTCAACCTCTTGTTTGAAATCATTCAAGTCGATGGATGATTCCGCTTTCTTTTCATACAAGAAGTAGAAAAGAAACGTGGCTGCGATCAACGCTACCAAGATGGAAGTAGCAATAAATTCGCCACGTGGCATTTTGAAGAAATCTTTCATGACATTTTAATTGATAATCATTTAAAGAATCAACCATTCAGCATTCCCTCAGCCAAAAAGCTATATCCATGGTCTTTATAGATAATTACGTGATCAAGTACTGCGATTGAGAAAAGTGCGGCGGCCTCCTTGATTTGCTGAGTGACTTTCAAGTCTTCATCGCTGGGTTTTAGATTCCCGGACGGATGGTTATGACACAAAAAGATTCCCGTAGCTCCCAAAGAAAGTGCCAGCCGCACGATCTGCCGAACATCAACCACGGTCTGTGTCAGTCCTCCCGAACTGATTCTTTGAGTTTTAAGTATCAGTCCTGCGCGATTAACAAAAATAGTCCAAAACTCCTCATGCTTCACCTCTGACAATTTGGCCTGCATCACTTCCACTATGTCGGTCATACACTCAATTTTTCTTTGCCGCTCAACAGTTTCTGTTCTGCGACGGCGGCCCAACTCAAATGCGGCATGAACTGTTACAGCTTTCACCAATCCTATACCTTTGATGTTCATTAGATCCTCCAGCGACATATCAGAAAGTTGGTTCAGACTGTTGTCACTGGCTGCCAAGATTCGTTTAGCGAGATCGACCGCCGACTCCTGGGATGTTCCCGTACGGAGTAGTATGGCCAACAATTCCGCATCACCGACATACTCGGCACCGCGAGCCATATATTTTTCGCGAGGACGGTCGGAAACCGACCATTCTGTTATCGGAAGATTTCCTTCCGAATATGTCATTTTTGCATTCATGTCCAATAGTTATCTGTAAGTTAAAAAAATACGAGATCATCCCTTTTAATCTTGTAAATGATGAAGGGTTGAATGGGTTAAGGGATTAATTATGTTCCTCATACTTCCTTCCACCTTTTCACGATTCACCCTTTCCACGAAGGCCCAAAAAGTTGTCAAGCCATAAACCAACAAGACGATAAGGGATAATTCAGAAAAAATATAGCAAAAATATAAATAATTAAATATCAATTAGTTATCTAATTCACAAGATTAAATACGAGATAATAGAGGGGGCAAAGAAAAAGCTTTCTCTTGGATGAAAAGAGCGATTGTTTGCTAAAAAAACAAAAAATTGTCGCCGATAATTTTCGGCTGAAGAATCATCAATAAGCCTTTTGGCGTTTCAAGACGTAGGGCAGAAGGATTTGGTCGAATCCTTTGGTAATATCACACGGGATCATATCAATTTGATATTGCCCGCACTTCACTTTCAGTTCTTTAAAATAGTCACCGATGGTTGCTTTGTAGTAGTCACGGATTTGATTGGCGTGGACTTTCAATTCATCGCCAGACTCCATATCGACGAAGCGGTAGAGTCGGTTTTCCAAAGCGAAATCGAATTCAAGTTGTTTGTGGTAGGTATGGAAGAGTATCACCTCATGTTTGTTGTGTTTCAAGTGTTGAAGTGCGAGCAAAAGTTCCTCTGTATCAGTACTTGTTTCCAGCATATCACTGAAAATGATAACCATAGAGCGGCGATGGATCTGCTCTGCGATACGGTGAAGTGTATCAGTCACCATGGTTTTCCGTTGTACTTCTTGGGAGATAGGGCGCAACAGTTTTTCCAATTCCCTGTATATCATTTTCTGATGCATGTCGCCGCCTCTTGCCTGAGTATGAAGTTCCAACGTATCGGAAAACACACTCAAACCAACAGCGTCCCGCTGATTTTTCAGCATTTGCATAATGGCTGCAGCAGCGTAAATGGAAAAGAATATCTTGTTCGGTGTCGCTAAGGTATAATTTTTCTGCAAAGGGAAATACATGGAAGAAGAGTTGTCTATGATCAAATGGCAACGCAAATTGGTTTCTTCCTCATAGCATTTCACAAACAATTTGTCTGTTTTGGCATAGAGTTTCCAGTCAATGTGTTTGGTAGGCTCACCGGTATTATACTGACGATGTTCCGCAAATTCTACAGAGAAACCGTGCATCGGGCTTTTGTGTATGCCGGTAATGAAGCCTTCCACTACCTGTTTGGCTACGAACTCTAAATTGTCATACTGTGTTACTTGTGATAAGTCAAGCTTGTATTCCATATCCTCACTAAAATTATCTTGCAAACGACGTGCAAAAGTACAACTATTTTATGAAATGGCAGTTATCTCCCGAACCTTCGCAACAGCTCTTTTGGCTCATCTTGAAGCCCCTGTTTCCATGGGTCTTCAGGGAAAAGATTCTTTCCCGAAAGCACCATCAAAGTGTCTGCACTTCGGTCGTATAGCAGAAGCAATGGAAACTGGAAATCGGAAAACAGCTGAGAGAACAAGTCTGTTGCCTCGCGCGGAACGAACAGAGACTTGCAAGGCACGTGCAGACTGGTGCGATTCTTTTCCAAACACTCTTTCTTGCTTAAAAAGTCGTTCACTTTTGCGTCAACGACGTAGAGTGAACTCTTTTCGAATGGCAGCGTGTTGAGATATTGCCGCAATTCGTCTTCGCACGCATGGCACTGGGGGGGATTGTTTACCAGGAACACGGCATACTGAGAGGGGATGCTGTCCCATGGTAAAGGAGAAGCGTCATAATTGCAAAAACGGATATCCGAACGTTGAACGCGAGGCAAATTATTTTTTACATGGAAAACACGGACTTTCAAAATCGGGGCGTTGTTTTCAAAGAACTTCTCCTGCTCTGAGTCATATTCTTGTTGCGTTTTTCCCTCGAATGTGGTTTCTGACGTTTTCACAATTTGAACAATCCTTTCATGGGAAGCCAACATACGCACCAAGGCTCTGTCCGCATACAAGAAAGGAAATTCTCCCGCTTGGAAGCGGTGGTCAGCAGCAAATTTCGAGTGCAACTCTTTTTGTTCCAGCACTTCCAAATGAGCATTCATTTTCACCCAAAGAAAGCGGATTTCAAATTTATTGAGTTCGAGATTGTATTGGTGATATGACAGCAAGAAGGTTGTATCATTCATGGGGAACAATTCCAATGGGAAAGAGTACTCTGTAGAAGTTTTAAAGACATGAATGGCTCTGTCGCCACAATATGGCATTTCTCTCACGCTCTTGATATAGTCTTCCGGCATTTCGTTCCAATCTGCGACTTCCAGCCGAACTTCTCCCGTTTTCCGTCCCCGCAGGTCAAAACGCTGTATGATGGGCGAGGGTGCTGCCACAAAAAACAATGTGGTATCAATTGCTTTCAAAA
>JAKSME010000028.1 GCA_024400785.1 Bacteroidales bacterium | reverse complement strand
CATATAACTATGTTCAACCGTGTGTCCTTTGAATTGCCCCGTGCGATAATACACGCCCTTGCAAATACGCGTACTCATTCCGTGACTTCCGCCCACATATTCCTTTTGGATTTTCTCTTGGTATAAAGTCACATTGTCGTAAGTCCAAATCAAGGATTCACCTTTGGTCAGTAAAATGGGCAATTGTATGGGTTGTGGCGGCATCACGCCATTTTGGAGATTGGATAGGATTTTTGCCTGAGCGATCTTCGTAATGTCGCTGTTTTGGTATGGTGCTGGCAAGTTATTGGTCTGTATGCCGCAAGTGTTGGTATAATTGTCCAACAGATTTTGTTCCTGCGGGGTGATGAGTCCGTCGCTCAAGAAATTGGTGGCCGCCTTGTTGAGCATGTAGAGATAGGTTTCACGGGTTGCGACAGTGGAGAGCGGAAGTACGGAAGCGACTTTCGCAATCCGATTGTTCATTTGGTTGATGTCAATGACACCGGTGAAATAGTCGGCAATATGGCCCTTGACCAACTTCTGCGCGAAACGGGTGACGGACCCGTTCCGGTCAACAGCCGAATACGACATGGCATTCAGGGAAACGAACTGACTGACAATTTGCATCATACCGGGACTGTAGGGGCGATGGATTCTGTCGGTGTAGGCATCAATGGATTCCTGCGCGCATTTTTCAACATCCTGTGATGACAGAAAACAGTCTGCGATAATCCTTTGCGATTCCGCTTGAAAGCTGCTGGCATTGGCGGGCGTTTGGAAGTAACTGTCCATTCTCTTTTTCAACGCAAGCATACCAGCAGAATGTTTCTGTTCGCATTCTTTGTGCGCTTTTGAAAATAAACTGGCCTTTAGACCGCAATATTTACAAGTACCCATTTTTTACAATATTATATTAAGTCCATATTTTGGGAAATCGTTTTCAGTTCAACATATCGGTTTCAGTCCTTCGTACGGCTGGATGGAAGTGCCGAACAGCCCACAGCAATCTTCTCGCTTGCTGCAATTGTCACAGCATTCCGCATATTTGGCTTTCCAGTCGGAAATGCTTCTTTTGGCAAATTTCCAACAGGACTCGGGCAAAAGACACAGCGGAAGGTTGTAAATGGCAGTTTCTATTCTCCAATCGTCCAAAATGCAAACAGCTTCCTGCAAGTATGGAACGAATTCGTTGGGCTCAATCCAGATGGCAGAATGATTCTTGATGGTGAAGCCCGTTCTTTCCATTCCCATAAATGCCACCCAGGAAACGAAGGGAAGGTTTTTGAAAATAAATTCGGATCTTTGTGGCAACCTATTAAAATTGAGCGCGTTGACAACAATTCTCAACTCTATTTCTGTGCCAAGCATAGCCAGATTGTACAATCCGAGCAATGTCTCTTCATAGGCGTGTTTCGCGCCTGCAATCCTGTCGTGGTCTCCGGCATAGTCGGAGTGCAGCGGAATCCCAACGAAAAACTTGTCACCGGCGGCCTCAACCACGCGGGCAGCATAATCCTTGTCTTCGAATTTGCGGCCGTTGCTGAGCAGTTGTATTGTCGTGTCTGGCAACGCGGCACGGATTTTGCGAAACAGTGTCACCAGCTTTTCTCCCAATAATGTCGGTTCTCCACCGGTGATTCCCAATACGGGCAGGCCTTTCGGCGCCGTATGGATTTTCTGTAAGTTGCTCTCGTATAAAGCATCGATGTCGTCAACCTTTCGGGGTGGCTGGCAGCACATCAAACAGTGGTTGTTGCACTGTTCCGTTACAAACAACGCATTGTCATTAGAGTTGATGTCGAATGTGTCGTTCATAATAGCCATCTTTTAAATATGGGAAGCACTTCTTCCTTACGTTCAATCAATAAAGTTATCAGGTACTCGATGATGGCCTTGTTCTTCTTGCACAACATCGACGTCGGGCGGTGGCCGTAAGGGTCGCCTTGCGTGGAATAGTTTCTGACGGGGTCGGCGCCACAGTAATTTCTCAGGGCGCAGTCGGAACAGCCCGCAAGCGTTTCGTTGGCCCATAACTGTGCTATGCGCTGCACTTTCGGTCCGTAAACGATGTCCTCATATTTGTCATTCACATTCCCGATCCGGAAAGTGAAGTCGCCGTTTTCCGCAAGCATTCTTGATTCGTCGGAGGCGTAAACATATCCATCGTAATTGTAAACCAATACGGAATTGATGATGCCTGCGGGGGATTGCAGATCGACGAATCCCGTACAGAACGGCGTCAGCATTTTTCGCAGAACTATCACTGCGAACTCCTCCATAAAGAATGTTCCCCGCTTGTTGATGTCAAGAATGTGTTCAAATGCTTTTTTGTAGAAAACAACAAAGTCATCGACATATTTGTCCCAATCTTGATTGTAGGTTGCGAGGCCGTAGGGGTTCAGTGCACGCAGAAAAATCCCTTTGAATCCCAAATCAACATATTCGTCAACGATTTCGATAGGATATTGCAATGCCCGGACGGACGTTGTCTGCAATGGCGAAACCATGTCAACGCCAAGCACTTCCCTCGCCTTTGCAATACCGGCAATTACTTTTTGATAACTGTCGGTTTTCCCTCTGTTCGAGTTGTGAAGAAATTCGGGGCCGTCCAGCGATGTGGAAATCATAACACCATACTGCTTGCAAATGTCGAGCATCTCGTCGGTGAGGTGGACGCAGTTCGTACACAAAACATAACGCATCACGCGTCCTTCACTCTTGTTCAATTCTTCGGCCTTCTCAATCCCAAGCCGGATCAATTCGGGATGCAGACTGGGTTCTCCTCCCTGAAATTCCATAGTCAGGACGGGAGCGGGCGAACGGAACATAAGTTCGACAGAACGAGCCATCGTCTCTTCCGACATCGTGCAGTGCACACTGTCTTCCTTCCTGCTGGATGCCTGACAATAGACACAGTTCTGGTTGCACTGCAGCGTGACAACGAAAATGTGCAGCGCGGTGAAGTCGTCCAAAAAACTTTTCTTCTCACGAAGGCGCGCCGCCGCAATATCGAGTGTGGCGGGAACTTGCTGTTCACTGATGAAAAAGTTGGCTACCAGCGATTTGTAAACATCGTCCTTTTCCAAAGTGCGATTCACGATTTTATCTACAGTTCCCATCGGTGCGACAAACATATCGCCGAATTCATTCACAAGGACTTCTTGCCCGGCAATGCGTGTGAAATCAAATGGGAGCAGATGATATTCCATCGTTAGTCAATATTTTCATCAAAAGTATCACAATCGGCAAAGGCCTTGGCGTACAATAAGATTCTGATTTCCTTTGTTTCGGTGGCGATGATTTCACGGTTTTTGTAATCATTCAGCGTCTGCCAAAACAGTTTCACAGTCATATCGTCGGTGAGTGTGTCCGACTGCGATTCGACCTCGATGGTCTCAATGTCATCGTTGATGTGCCGTTGGCAGCAGATGTCTTTGGAAAGGGCATAGACGGTTTTGCTGATGCAGATGTCGGAATATATTTTTCGGTCAACGGTTATATTCATCGTAAAAATGATTATTTGGCAGAACTTTTCAGTTTGTTGATGGTGTCAATGTCGGCGATGCCAGTGACCGACAATCCGGCAAAGGCCTGGAAAACTTTTACTGCCATAGCGACATCGGTTGTGTATTTTCTGCCCTTGTCTTCCAACAGTTTCGGGTTGGGCGGGCAGCCGGCCTTTTCGAGCAGTTTGACCAGCTCGTAAACATCGTTGCCGCTGTCTCCGACAGTCAGACTCCTGTTTCCGAGCGAATTAGATTCATTAGCGACAAAATTCGACACTGAACCACCTCTGCTGCCAGAAGAATATCTGCTGGACCGATGAGAGCTGTGCGAGCTATGCGACCGATGACTGTCAACGCCGTAAAGTTTTCCAGATGAACTTATTTTGAGCACATTATGGAAAATATTTGTTTTCAGAATGTTATGTTGTTCGTCAATATTTCCGTCGGCAGATTTTGTCGAGGCCGTAGCGGAAACGTCCTTGGCTTGCGCATTAGTTCCCAACAGTGAGAAAGCGGCCGAAACCATCAGTGATTGAATTATTTTTTTAGATAATTTTTTCATTTCGCTTTCTTTTTAATCATATTCAACCAATAGTCATCCGGAGCGCAAAGCAGCAGCGTGTCGATTTCGTTCCGTGTGCGACTGTCCACCCTTCCTTTGTTTTCAGATATATTTTTCAGTAACACATCGGTTTGGGAAGCGATGGCCTGCTTCTGCATATCTTCCACTTGTGCGATGATTTTATCTTTTTCCGCTATCTCTTCCTTTGAAAGAAGACTGTCAGACGGTAGTTTCATCATTCGTTGGTTAATATTGAAGCAGGCACCGACAGTAGGATGCTTGACATTGGCTTTGCATTGGGCTTGAAGCACATTGTAATAATGTTTGTGCAAAAGTTTGCTGCGTTTTTCCGCCACCTCATCCTGATAGGTAGAAAGAAGATAGTCCGACTTATAATTGTCGATGGCAGATTGGTAAACCAAGAGCGCCGTGTCAATTTGGCCGAGCTGCGCCAGACTGTCGGCCTGGGCGATGGTGCGTTCATATTGCTCGCTTTCGGGCGAATTCAGATTACCGAAAATAAGGGCGAGCACAACCAACAGAACTACTAATCCCAAGTTGATGCCACATCCGATTTTGATGGCCCGGAACCATTTCTTTTTCCGTGATGGCTTTTCGGCAGGCGTGCCACTCGCTTGTTGCGGAGGCGGAGTATGGGAAGAAGACGGCTGTGATTCAGCGGCTGGCTCTGCTGATTCAGCCCCGATGTCCTGCAAAGAAAGGCATCCCGCCCCATACAATAAAGCTTGCGAGACGGTGTCCACGACTTCCTTTTCGTGCGTCGTGCGACGAAGGAAATCTTGGAGAATCCGTTCGTTTTCCTTTTTCCACTTTGAATGATTGCCAGAAGACCAATCATACACCTTCTCTCCATATCCTTCCGCAAGAATGTCTTTCATCGCATTCTTTTGCTTCGCACTCAGGATGGGGTCTTTCGGATAAGCGTGATAGTCAAGCAAAATGCTTGCAAAGTTTGGGGATTTGATAATATCCTTCCCTAAATCTGTAATTACCTGATTGACAGCATTATATAGTTCTAATTGAGGCATTCTTCGTTGTTGGTGTTTTCGTTTGTATTATATTCTGTTCCAACTTCATCGGAATAAGGTTCGAAATCTTCGCCGCGCAATTCTTTCAAAAGTGAGTTCATCGCTTTTACCAATTGCTGTTTCTGGATATATCCCTTTTCAATGGCGGTTTGGGCGTACTGCAATTCTATCTGCACCTTTTGAGATTCCTGCGGCGATTTCGACAGCTTTTTTCTTTCTTCAATAGCGCCCAATATCTTGTTGTTTACAGCATGAATTTTCGACTTCGTCGTGGCAATCTGCCATTGGATGAATTTGGGGTACGCTTCGTCCATTCGTTTTTCATCATAAATGAAAGCGATGGACATATCATGCTGAGTTCCGATGTTGCTCCACTGGGGAAGCGTATCAACGATGTCTTTTTCAACGCCGTCAATTCCAGAAGTCGCGATAAGCTTTGCAACCTGCACGTAAAAATTGACGAGATTGCTTTCTTCTCCGAAGGAGTCGTCCATGCCGTCACTTCCAAGGAACGTGATAATCGGGAAATTCCCGTCTCCTTCGTAACAGTAACGGAATTCATTGATGGCATCACTGTCGCACAATGAGGTTGTTTTGTTCAGGAAACACCGGTCATCCCAAGGAATGGGTTCTTTCCAGTTGGCATCATTGTCAAAAGAAATGCATTTGCCATCGCCCAAGTGAAAGGCAAACCAATAAGTAGGCGTGCAAACGTAGGCCATCAGGGTGCAACCGTAGGTCTTTTCTATGACACCACCGCTCGTGAATTCATCCTGATATTTCTGTTCAACCGCACTCTTTTCAGTCAGCGGGTGACTGGCAGCATGTTCCTTGATTTTTTCATACCAACAGGAAATAATGGAAGCGAACAACTGACGGAAGGCCTTTTCCAGCTGATTTTCTTTTTTGAAGTCGCCATCCTCAATTTCAGTTTGAATGGCGGACTTGGGCGTATAAGGTTGGCCGGCGAAAAGGGCAGCGTCAACTTCATCAAGGAAAATCCTTACGTTCCTCTCGGTGACTTCTGCAGCTAATTTAGCCCCGACATCACTTCTGAAATATCGGTTGCCTCCGTGCCCGTCACAAACGATGGCGATGGCCACACCATTTTCATCCACATTGCTGTATGAATAATCCTGGCAAACCTTGTCAATCGCTTTGTGACTTTCACCTTGGCAATGAAAGTTAAAGCACCTCATCATCTGTCAGCATTAATCCCAATCGTCCGTATAGGCAGATGCGTCAACGCTGGTGGCAACTTCTGCACCATCAATGTTGTCAACCGCATTCTTAACTTCTGCAACCACCTGGTCTTGTTTCGTGGTGTCGCCTGCAGTGCTGCTCTTGCTTCCAATCTGTGAGGATGTGACAGCAACAATGCGGATGATCTGCTTCAATGCGTCGATATTGTGTACGGTAAAAACGGCTTCGCTGGTTCCGGTGAATTTGGTGAGCACGTCCTTGTCGGCATCTTCGCCAATGGCAACGGCGACCTTGATGGCGGCCTTGAACCAATTGTTGTTTTTCAGCATGGCGAGGCCGGAATCGAAGTCATCGGTGGGTGCGCCGTCGGACAACAGGATAATGGCCGGAGCGAATGAACCACTGGCCGACTGCATGAAGCCACTTCTTGACAATTTGCTCGACAACTCTTTGCAGGCAGCTCCGAGTGAGGTCAATGCTGTCGCTTGAACGTCCTGCCATACAAATTCGCTGGCCAATTTGGGCTCATTGTACAGCCAGTTGCAAGTGGTTGAAAATTCAAGGGCTGCCACTTTGATTTCTGCATCGGGATTCTCTGCGGAAATCTCTTCCAACATGGGAAGCACATTGACGACAGCATCATTCACTGCGCCGATTTTGCTGCCCGCCATACTGCCAGACGTATCAATAACAAAGAACAGTGTCATGGTTCTGCGCGGTACGCTTACGGTTTCATCTAATAATGACATAACAAATATCTTTTAAAGAATGATTTATAAATATGAATTATCTTTTTACTTGATTTCACCTTTGCAGGTTGACGAAAACGAAATTTTGATACCGGGCTTGACGGGCATCAGTTCCTTTGGTGCCACGCTCTTCACTTTTCCGCTCGGAGTTTCTGCGGTCCACGTGTCTTGCGACAGATTTTGGATGAGCAGCAAGCTTGAATCCTGCGGATGCGCTGCCACTCTCGCGTCCGGTGTGTTGTCGTAATCAAGATACAGTTGGGTTTTATTGGTGAGCGGTAGCGTCCTCGAACCGAGCTGTAGGAAATTGGCCACCGGGATGGATTTTCCGCAGTTGATGCATTGATGTTCAGCGTCGCTTTCTTCAATGAAAGTCTCTTCTCCGCAATGCGGGCAAATGACCAAAGTGTCGCGCAGCGAGGCGATGAGTTTTTCCCACGACTGCTCAATCATTCGCTTGGTCGGATTTTTCAGCATTTCTTCGCTGAATTCCTGGATGAAAGTGTCGCGGAGTTTTTGTGGAAACACGGGCCAACGTCTGATCACGTTTTGATGAATTCCCTTGACGGGCAGATTGCTCTTGTCGCATGGATTGTAAATGAAAAGTGCCTCGCTGCCATAGAACTTCTTTTCGTAGGATTCAGTCATGCACGGGCAGGCCACAACTTTCGCTCCTTCAAATGGGTGGTTTGCATAAAAGAGCATAAACAGTATGACGGAAAGGGAGAAACGGTCGCTGTATTTGTCGGGGATGCCTCCGGCAACAATTTCAGGAGCCATATAGCGGGCTTTCCCCATAATGCCGGACTTTTCTCCCTGCGGCATCACATTGTCGTTGTCGCAAATCAATACGTCACCATTCGTCGGATCGATGAAGAAGTTGCCATCGTTCAGGTCTTGGTAACTGTAGCCGAATCTATGCAGCATCATGAATCCGTTGCAGATTTTCATCGCGGCAGCCATCATCGCCGTAAACGATTTGAAACTTTTCTTGGCCAACAGGTAATTTCCAAATTCAAAATAGTTCTGAGGACGCAATGCCATCACGTAGCCATAGCTTCCCTTTTGTTTCTCGGTTATCGCTTCCGGCCACAGAAAAGCGTTGCTCGGAGCACCGTTAATGATATTGGCATTTAAATTGTTGTAGAAATTTTGGTCAGGCGCATTGAGATACCATTTCAATGCTTTTTGTTTCCCATTATGATCGACGAGATACACGATTCCCTGACCGCCGCGGCCGAGTTCTCTGTTAATAGTTACAAAGCCACCGTTGAGCAGGGTTACTTTTGTCCCTTTTATAAGTTCTGTCATATTTCAGAAAAAATTTCAAAAAAGCAAACGCAAAAATACAAAATAAATGATACAAATAAACACAATCCTACCATCCGCTTTTAATATAGGGAGGCGAAATGGGAAATCTATCAGAGAAGGGGGGTGGAATCAATCCCCGCAGAAACGAGCAATCCGACATGGGCGGACATTACAACAAACTGTTTTTTCATAATTTTGAAATTAAAGAAACATAATTAATTGTAATATAAAGAAATAATTGCAATTTTTCCGCGCAGCAGGAAGGAATTTCCTCAGAATTGCAAAATTGGCTCTACGGCTGAAAAACATGCAGAACTTCGACGAAACCATAGGATTTGATTCCGTCACTTAGTTTCCCGAATGCACCGGACTGACATTCCCTCCGTTGCACTCAAGAAATCATCTGTATATACACCCAGCCGGCAGGCCTGAAGCTGCATGTAACGCGGGTGTTTGGGCGTTACATAATAGTCGGAAAGCCAAAAATAGGCGCCACTGCCACGGTCATTCCAACTTTTTGTTCCAGCAGGTCTCGCCGAAAATCCCATCCTGTTGTTGGCCTGCTGGTTGTTTCCCACCGTCCCCTCTTTGTCGTAACAGCTGTCTGTCCAACCAGCGGTGTCGGCCAATGCCTTTCCCATTGTGAAATTTTCGTATCCAGGAAAACGCTCTAAATCATCCTTATACAAATAAATTTCATCAATCAAATGCATTTCTTCTTTCAAATAAGTGGTTAATGCGAAGAAATCAGACGAACTTGGAAGGTGCCACCCCGAAGGACACACGGTACGCGCCGCCGCCCAATTGTACAGCAAACCATCATGGGACACATTGCTTTCATCGTTCCCGGGATAGTACGCGTAGGGAATATCGTAACTCACAGAATCAAAATCCGCCAATGTCAACGGCTGTCCGTCGGCGGCACGAAGCGTGCGCATGTTTTCTTTCATCCAACACTGCCGCCCGATCTGTACCGTTTCATAGACGTTCCCTTCCGAGTCGCTCACGGTTTCATTTTTCACACAAACTCCCTGCGCCGCAACAGTGGCAACAACAAAAAGGAAAAATAAAATTCCTGCCACTTTTTTCATAGCGTTTTCAGCTACAAAGCATTATTTCTTCGCCGCACCGTCCTTCACCGCGGAGGTCAACTGACTGACAGACTGCTTCACCTCCTTGTCTTGCGCGATTTTCGAAACCGCCGCTTTGATGTCCTTGTCCTTCTTCAACTGCGTGAGCGCGTCCTTTACGTCCTTGTCCTTGGCAATGTCGCTAATAGCTTCCTTAACCTCTTTGTTGTTAGCAATATTCTTGACCAAGTTGGTAAGTTTTGAAAAATCCATATAGTTGTTGTTAAATGTTATACTCTGGTTTCAGATGAAAAGCGTGCAATATAAATATCCGCTCTCGCCTTGCAAAATCAAATCAAGAAACTTTTGGGCAGCCACACATTTTCCAAATTGCGGGCGCGCACAAACAGCGGTGCAATCTCCGCCGGCGTAAATCCCGCTATGCCGCAGCCAATCGGCGTGACCAGGAAATGCATTTCGGGATGTTCCTCCGCGAAAATAATGAACTCGTCCACGTATGGCTGGATACGGTCCACGCCGCCGTGCATCGTCGGAATGGCGTAACTCTGCCCCTGCAAACCGACACCCTGTCCCCAGATGGCACCAAAATGGTTCAACGCAGCACGCGCGGCACCACCTCCGTGAAGTCCTGCCAAATTGCTGCCAAAAACAAAGATTTCATTCTTTTTCAGCTCCGTAATGTGCTCAGGTGTAATTCTTTCCATAAATGCTTAATTTTTCAATGCTCAATGCTTAATGCATAATGCTTAATTATCTCCGCTTTTTTGTTTCTGCCTCCCAAATTTCATTATGAATTATGAATTTATCAATGCTCAATGCTTAATGCATAATGCTTAATTATCTCCGCTCGTTTGTTTCCGCCACGCAAAATTCATTATGAATTATGCATTGTGAATTATGAATTTTTAATGCATGATTAATCTCCGCTTTTTTGTTTCTGCCTCCCAAATTTCATTATGAATTAGTACTGTTGCGATAAAATTTAAAAAAATCATATAAGCTATTGATATAATATAAGATACAAGCGTTCTTGGATTTTTTGATTTGAATATTGTTTCTATATTACCACCCCTTTATCCCCTCCTTAAAAAGGAGGGGAATTCATTGCTGACGCTTTTATTTCTTTATCTTCAAAATAAATATCGCAACAGTACTAATTATGAATTATGAATTATGAATTTTTCAATGCTTAATGCATAATGCTTAATTATCTCCGCTCTTTTGTTTCCGCCACACAAAATTCATTATGCATTATGCATTATGCATTATGCATTATGCATTATGAATTATGCATTATGAATTATGCATTATTCTTCCTTTTCCAACAAATAGCCATCAATGATTTTAACCAAATCGCTCTTGTCCAACAGTCCCACCGTGCGTTGCGGCTGAACTTCGGGCTTGATATACAAAATCGTGGGAATGCTGGAAATTTCCAACATGCGGGCCATCTCCTTCGCTTCATCCACATTGATTTTGTAAAAAACAACCTGACCGTCGTACTGAGCGGCCAACTCTTCAATGGTCGGTGCCAAACGGCGGCACGGCCCACACCAGTCGGCATAACAGTCTACCACGATGGGCAACTTGCCCTTGTATACTGCGTTGGCATCCTTATAATCGAAAACCTTCTTGACAAATTCGCTTTGCGAAATCTTAATCACCTTGGCCTTCTCAGCTTCCATTTTCTCACTGGTCGCCGGAGCGGGTGAGGTACATTGGGCCGACACGCTGCCAAGCAGGCAGACCATGCAAACGAGAACTAATAACTTCTTCATATTTATTGTTTTAAGCTGACAGTTTTGTTGAAAACGATTTTTTCGTCGGTGGAATCACGGTCGATGCAGAAGTAACCGAGACGCTCAAACTGATAGTGTTTTTCGGCATTGGCGAGCGTTAGTCCTTCCTCAATCCATCCGTCCTGAATAGTTAACGAATTGGGATTCAGGTAATCGATAAATGTCTTGCCTTCTTCCACGTCGTCGGGAGCGGGTTCGGTGAAAAGTCGCTCAAACAGACGAACTTCCGCCTTTTTAGCATGAGCTACCGACACCCAATGGATGGTGGCTTTCACCTTGCGGTTGCTCTGCGGCATGCCGCTCTTGGTTTCGGGATCGTAGGTAACGTGGATGGCCGTAATGTTGCCGTCGGCGTCTTTGTCGATGTGCGTGCATTTGACAATGTACGCATATTTCAAACGCACCTCGCCGCCCACCGTGAGACGGTAGAACTTTTTGTCGGCCACCTCGCGAAAATCGGCACGCTCAATCCACAACTCCTTGGTGAAAGGAACATTGCGGGTGCCTGCTTCCGGATTCTCCGGGTTGTTGACTGCTGCCAACATCTCTTCCTCACCTTCCGGGAAGTTGTCGATGACAAGCTTCACCGGGTCCAAAACCGCCATTGTTCGGGTGGCCACCTTGTTGAGGTCTTCACGGGCGCAGAACTCCAGCAACGAAACGTCGATGATGTTGTCGCGCTTGGCGATGCCGACGGTTTCGGCAAAGTTGCGGACCGATGCCGGGGTGAAACCGCGACGTCGCAAACCGCAGATGGTGGGCATGCGCGGGTCGTCCCAGCCCATGACATGGTGGTCGCGAACCAACTGCATCAATTTGCGCTTGCTCATGATGGTGTAGTTGAGGTTCAAACGCGCAAACTCAATCTGTTGCGGATGGTGAATCTTCAATGCCTCACAGAACCAGTCGTACAACGGTCGGTGGATTTCAAACTCAAGGGTGCAGATGGAGTGGGTGATGCCTTCGATGGAGTCGCTCTGCCCGTGGGCGTAGTCGTACATCGGGTAAATACACCATTTGTCGCCGGTGCGGTGGTGGTGACTGTGGAGAATGCGGTACATGATGGGGTCGCGCATGTGCATGTTCGGAGAAGTCATGCCGGTTTTGGCGCGAAGCACCTTGCTGCCGTCCGGAAATTCTCCGGCCTTCATGCGGCGGAATAGGTCGAGGTTCTCTTCCACACTCCGGTTGCGGTACGGACTTTCCGTGCCGGGCTTCGTGGGCACTCCCCTCCCCGCACTGATTTCTTCCTGCGTCTGGTCGTCAACATACGCCAAACCTTCCATAATCATCTTTTCTGCCCATGCATACAACTGGTCGAAATAGTCGGAAGCATAATGTTCCTCCGCCCACTGGAAACCCAGCCAGTTGATGTCTTCCTTGATGGAATCCACATATTCCACATCTTCCTTCACAGGGTTCGTGTCATCAAAACGCAAGTTGCACAAACCGTTATATTTTTTGGCAATACCGAAATTCAAACAGATGGACTTCGCATGGCCAATGTGCAGATAACCATTGGGTTCCGGAGGAAAACGAGTGTGGACTTTCGATTCATTCTTTCCGTTGGCCAAATCCTGTTCGATAATTTCTTCTATAAAATTCATTTGCTTTAAAATTTAGATTGTTTTTCGGGCTGCAAAAGTACTAAAAAATCCAACTATTTTGTACTTTTGCCGACCAATATTATAAAGTAAAATCACACCGAAATGGATAACAATATCAGAATGAAAATCGACGAGATTTTGGAAGAAATCTGCAAAATCAACGACTTGAACGCGAAGGCCGACATTCTCACTTACATGGAACGCCAAGCCGCCTTCCAATTATGGCAGATTGAAGAAGATTTGCGGGTTGACCACAACATGAAAGATTTTTAAGGAATCCTTTTCTTTTGTTTGGGCGGTCCGGCGCTGCGCGCCGTCGGGCTATCCGCTGTACTCGCTTCGCTCGTGCCGCTTCTATCCCTACCGCTCCTCCCCT
Organism: Bacteroidales bacterium; assembly: GCA_024400785.1. Classification (GTDB taxonomy): domain Bacteria; phylum Bacteroidota; class Bacteroidia; order Bacteroidales; family WCHB1-69; genus UBA1756. Next base: position 5,283 of record JAKSME010000028.1, on the reverse strand, counting down.
CTCGCTTTCTACTTCGAAAATCACTTTCCCTATCGGAAAAAAAGCTGCAACAGATACGCCAAGGCATTCTCTCCATTCGTGTTCACCGGGATGTCAAAACGGAAAATGTTGCCCTCCGCCACACCTTCCATCGTACCGACAACACCCGCTTCTCCAAATTCAAGCTCCGACACCACAGCCAAGGAATTACTTACAACATAGTAAGGATCTTGCGCATGCGCCATCGCCCTTTGCTTGAGCGGCGAATCCTCCGGTTCCTCCAACAACGCCTGATAGAGCGTGCTGTCGTTGGTCACAGCCAGAAAACCATCCTTCAGCAACCAGTGCATCTCATCCCGACCGAAGACGTAATAATCTTCCTCCCCAATACTGTCAATTACTGCATCATCTTCCGCGTCCTCCACTTCAAACACCTGAATAACAGTATCTTCCACTATATCTTCCACTATATCTTCCACATCTGCCACTTCTATCCAATATGCCCGCTTATAAATAATTTCCACCTTGTAGTGATATCCGCCATCAGCCAGCGCTTCTTTCGAATATTCCATCTCAGCTTTGTTATTTCCTATGAAAAATGGCTTCGATATTCTCTCAGAAATCTCCAGAAAATCTTTGCAAAAAGCGTCAAGCAAACGAGCCGCTTCTTCCAAGTTGTCGTAACGCGTAATCGAGACATGATTCGAACTGTTTCCCAGAGAGCCAGTCACCCACGGATGAGTCTGCAGATACTCACTGAACTGCTGTGCCGATGCGATGGAAACTGTGTCTATCACACTTTTAATCTTTTTCGGGCCCGCCATGTTGTCGAATGAAATGGTGGTGACAATGTCTGGCAAACGGGCTATCAGTCCCGAATCGACAAATTCCAACAACTCCGGACCGGATGCCGTAAATTCGGCCACCTCGTCGGCACTGCCCACGTAGGTGGAGGTAGCATGCAGCCCCTTTTCATCAATAAACGCATGGCATGAACTTTTGGGCCATAAGGCCACGCTGAACAAGTCGGGTGGGAAGCGGACTCCAAAATCATGCAGAGAGTCCACCTCGGTCTCCATCCAGAAGTCCAAGCCGGTGAGGTGGTTCACATGTTCCTTCCACGCCGGATTTTCAATCAGGACAGCACCTTGCGAATGCGCCGCCGCCGTCACTTCCCGTGCCAAATTCAACCGCTTGGCCAAGTGGGCATCCCCTCCCTGACTGATCAAATCTTTCTCAGCTTCGATTCCATAACCAATATGGAAAATAAGGGACTCTTGGTTGCAGCAAATATAAATTTCGCCACCGATGTCGGAAAGGTAAACAACATCTGGCTCCGCATCCAACGGCTGTACCGCTTCGAAGTTTTCGTCAAAGGTTTTTTCCCAGAATTTCCGAAATTTGGCCACATCGGACAAAGGCACAATGACACGTAATTCATTATCCGTCATAGAAAGCACCAAAGTGGCATTAAAATCTATGCCCATCTTTTTGTCGCCAAGCGCAATACTGCGAAACAACTTTCCAAATCTCGGATCTTTTTGCAACTGTTTGCCATTGGGCGTGTTAAGAAGACGTTCAAGTTCTCCCCATTCTCTAATTTTTTGCAAATCAAAACTATAAATAGCATTTTTCTGACTTGCTTTGACATATTTGAAAGCCCGCAAACGCGAATCTGTAGTTTGGGCTCCTACCGGCGGCAGCAAGAAAAAAACTGCCAACAGCAGGGCGAAAAAGACCGATAATTTTTTCATAATGAAGAAATTTAAACCACGGAATAACGGCCGCAAAGATATGATTATTTTCTTATTTTTTCCATCCTGAGAAAAAAAAACGCCCGCAGTGAAATTCACCGCGGGCGTTTGAAGTGTATTCAAACGAATTACTCTTTTACAACTTTAACGTTGGTAGTAGCATTTTCATTAGCGATGCGAATCATATAGACACCGGGAGCGACGTTGCTGAGGTTGAGCTCGGTACGTTCGCTCTGGATGGTGGTGTTCATCACAACCTTGCCGAACATGTCGTAAACGCTGAGGTTGGCACCGACGGCGCTGCATTCCACGTTCACAACATCGTGGGTCGGGTTCGGATAAACATTGGCACTCAATCCGTAGTTGTTGCTGCCGACGCCTTCAAAAGCAAATTCGGCAGCTTCGCTCCAAGCTGAAACATTGTCTTCGGCGCAGATGGCCTGAACCATAACGACGACTTCGGCGCCATTTTCCAAACCTTCGAAAGTGTAAGTGTTGCCGGCAACCTGAACGGTGGTAGTGTCGTTAGCAACAATGTACATCAGGTTGAAGTTAGCAGCTTCGCTTTCCCAAGTAACCACGTTGTGTTCAACAGCGATGTTGGCGGGAACTTCGCAAGGTTCAACTACCGGAGTTTCGACATGGCCGGCAGTAATGTTAATATTATCAACATAAATACCCATACCGTAGTTTCCATTTCCCACAAATGAAAGTTGGTAGGTAGCGGACAGGTCCGGAAGTTCTAAAGTGTCCACTACATAGGTTGGAATGTCTGAATCGTAAATCACCAACACATGCCAGTCGTCGGTAGCGGAAGTTCTATAGTAAACTTCCAGAATGTCTTGATCGCTGCCATCGGCCTCCTGGCTGTGGGCGAAAGTCAGTGTGGCATTTCCTGCGTTGGACATATCAAATACGGGAGTGATGAAACGTGCGACCTGGTTGCGCTGCCATGTGAAATATGCATAATGATTACCTTCGTATGCTTCTTCACCATCGGTAATGTGCCAATCGCAAGTGCCGGCAATAATCTCATATCCCCAGTCGTCAAAAGGCCCGAATTCGAAACCTTCGTGGTACGGGTTAAGTGAATCGATATAAATTGCATTACGGTAGGGAGTTGATGTTGTTGTCGGATTACCATTGGAAGTTCCAGGTTCCTGTGCCTTCAACGGTGTCGTTAAAACGCAAATTGCCACAAGGAGGAGTGGAAAAACAGTTTGTAAAACTTTTTTCATAAGGATAAATATTTAATTATTAATAATTTGATAATCTATTTATTGAATGGTCCGCATTATTTTACTTGGGAAATTTCTGATGCAAATATACATTTTTTCTATATAATAGGGAAAAAAACCCGCAGTGAAATTCACCACGGGTTTTCTTCGTAAGATAACGATTTAAGACCTGTGCCTTAAATCCATAGTCTCACAGCATTATTCCTTCACAACTTTTACAGTCGTGATAGCATTGTTGTTGGCGATGCGGATCATATAGACACCGGGAGCTACGTTGCTGAGGTTGAGTTCAGTGCGTTCGCTCTGGATGGTGGTGTTCATAATGACCTTGCCAAACATATCGTAAACGCTGAGGTCGGCACCGATGGCGCTGCATTCAACATTCACAACATCGTGAGTCGGGTTCGGATAAACATTGGCAGTCAAGCCGTAGTTGTTGATGCCAACGCCTTCAAAAGTAAATTCGGTAGCTTCGCTCCAATCTGAAACATTGTTTTCGTCGCAGATGGCCTGAACCATAACGGTAACAACGGTACCTTCTTCAAGGCCTTCAACAGTGTAGGTGTTGCCGGCAACCTGAACGGTGGTGGTATCGTTAGCAACGATGTACATCAGGTTGAAGTTTTCAGCTTCGCTTTCCCAAGTAACTACATTGTGTTCAACAGCGATGTTAGCGGGAACTTCGCAAGGTTCAACTACAGAAGAGTCACCGAGGGTGGTAAATTCAACGCTGGCAGTCCATGCGGAAGCGTCGTCTTCAGAGCAAGCAGCTTGAACTTGAACTTCGTAAGTGGTGTTAGCGGTGAGGCCAGTAATGGTGTAAGGATTGGTAACGCCTTCTACAACGGTCCATTCGCCCGGTTCTTCACCGATGGTGATATTGTCAACAACTAAAACGAATTCGTCGGAAACATTGAAGTGGCGAATGGCAACGTGGCCCATACCCGTATGACCGCTCAAATCGAAAGTGTATTCGGTGTACTCACCGGTAGCGACTTGTTCTGTACCAATCTGAGTGAAAGCAGAAATTGTGGTAGCGTCAATGGTAGCCGGCAATTGTCCTTCAATAACATAAACTGCGAAATGTTCATCGGGATACTCTGGATCTTGTCCTGCTGCCATGAATTTCACCATACCAGTTAAGTTAACTTCGGGAGAAATCAACCAGTTGTCAGGAGTCAAAGCAGCTCCGTTATAGCTTTCAGAATAAACGCATCCATTACCTTCATAAGGCGTATTATGCGGCATTTCAGAACAATCTTCATGCATCCAGTTATTGTTGTCGCCGTCAGCATCAACGGTGGTCCAGCCCTGCATACCGTCTTCGAAATCGTAAACGGCAGCTTCAGGAATTTCTCTGTAACGGATGTTCCAAGCGGTTTCTTCGTAACCGGCGGTCCAGTTTACGTCAGCGCTGGTTTCGGTTTCATTGCTTACTACGACATTGGTCGGAGCGGGACAAGAGGTACCTTCAACAGAGACGGCATCCACGTGAATGTTGTATCCATAATGGGTTTCGCCTTCAAATGCAATCTGGTAGGTGGCCGTCGGGTTCGGCAGAGAGATGGTTTCTTCAGTCCATGAAGTGACATTGTTATTATAGGTATTCAACAGTGTCCATTCAGCGCTTGCATCCGTTCTGTAATATACTCTTAAGATGTTTTGGTCGCTGCCCCAAAGGCCATTAAGATAGCTGAAGGTGAGGCTTGGGAACATCGTGGTGGAAAGGTCTAATACGGGGGAGATTAATTTGGCAGTATATTGTGTGGAGGATGAGGAGCAAGTCATTGCAGCTGCATATTGTCCATCAGCTATTCCTCCAGTATAACCATAACTCAGTGTAGAAACGATATGCCAAGTATAAGAAGCGTTAGTCTCTTCGGTAGTCCAGCAACCCAGGTCGTTTTCTTCGAAGCTTTCGAAGAAAGGAATAGCAACAGCTGCGCATTCGGTTCTGAATGAAACTTCATTGCTCCAATCTGATTCGTCTTCTTCAGAGCAAATGGCTTTCACTTTTACAGTGTAGAGCGTAGAAGCATCCAAGCCGGTGAGGGTGAAAGGATTGGTGGTAGCAGAAACTTCTGTGCCATTGTATTCGATGGTCCATTCCTCAGCGGTGCCGTTTTCAGTCCAAGCGATAACGGCAGTGGTTTCAGTGATGTTAGAAACGGTAACTGCGGTCGGTTTTGCGCAGGTAGGAGTTTCATCAACGATTACATTATCCATGTAGGTAGAACTGCCGTACTGTGATTCACCTTGGAAGATGATGTAATTCACACCCGTAGCGGTGATGGGCAATTCGTAGGTGTACC
>JAKSME010000027.1 GCA_024400785.1 Bacteroidales bacterium | reverse complement strand
TTGACGACAACGCGAAGGCCAACTTCCTCGGCCATGTCGTGGTTCGTCCAGACGCACAGCGCACCATGGCGGCGCAAACCAACCGCAACATCACGCTGACCGACGATGCGCATGTCACCTCGCGTCCGTTCTTGGAAATCTACGCCGATGACGTAAAGTGCAACCATGGCACCACGGTAGGCCAACTCGACGACGAAGCGATGTACTATCTGCGCACCCGCGGCATCTGCGAGCGCAACGCACGCATGCTGCTGATGTTCGCTTTCGCCAACGAAATTGCCAACTTCATCAAGATTGACTCCCTGCAGGCACGCTACAAAGAAATGATTCGCAAGCGCCTCAATGGCGAGCTCACCATCTGCGACCAATGTGTGTTACACTGCCCGCACCTGTCCAACAGTCTGTAACCTTCCCACCCATGAAACCCCACCACTCCCCCATTAAAAACCTCTTGTTCGGCATTCTACTACTGTTGCCCTACGGACTTTCGGCACAGAATGATGCTCCGCTCCGCGTGGAATTGCCTGCGGCCAAAGACAAGGACGATTACCACTGCGTGCTCGCCGATACCAACGGCGCTGTCGTTTTCTACGAAGCTCAACAAGTGGCTTGGGACACCGTGCGGTGGGTTTTCCTTCAATACGATACCAACTTGGTGAAAAAGAGACAATTCATTATGAATTTCCCTCCTGAAACCGAGTTCGTTGCCTCCACTCTGACTGAAAATTCCATCTATATCCTTCTACAAAAAAAACTCCCCAAAAAAGATCCGCCACGCTCTTTCATCATCCAACTCGACCTCATCCAAAATACGCATCACATCGTTGAATTAAGCGGATTGAATGACAGATTTTTAGCTGATCTCGCAGCGATTGACGGACAATTGGCCATCATCTCCAAAGACACAAAAAACGATGATATCTACTTTTACAATTTAATTCAGAATAAAATCATCCACCTCAACGACATTTTCACCTACAAAATACATAGTTGCACCGCCGACACCGCCAACCACCGCTGGCTGGTGGCACTCTTCCAAAGCAAAAACGGCGCCATCGAAGATTTGTATTTCTATGAGTATAACTGGCTTACCGATATCGGCAACTTACTCACTTTGCCACAAAAAATGTCTGACGGAACCGAAATCTCACTCCAAACCGCACGTTTTTTCCCTCTCAATGCCGACAGCACACTGCTCATCGGGACCTACAACACGCACATCGACACATACTCAAACGGTTTACATTCAGGAGTTTACACCACATTCTTACATGGAAACGACTTCGACACCCTGAAAACTTTCAACTACACAGGTTTACGCACTGGCAACACAACTCCATCGAAAAGCTCCAACCCCAATCTGCAACTGCAAATCGGCCGCACTTCCCACAACGACAAACAATTTTCCATCATGGCGGAAGTCTTCTACCCCGACTACACCTACTCATACCAGTCCGCCTACGACTATTACAGTTATGCTCATCCCACCACATCCACCGTTTTCTTGGGCTACCAATTTGTAAATGCCTACATCACCACTTTCGATAGAAATGGCAACTTGCTGTGGGATAATTATTTCCTTTTAGACAATATCAGCATCATGCATCTGGAACCTGTTTTAAGTATGGATTTTTTGGGGGAAGACGCATTGATTTATTATCCGCGTGGGAACCGTATTTACAACACGCTCGTCAATGGCTACACCACTTTGGAGAAGATTTCATATTTCAATGTTGAAACGAGCAGTCCTCGCGACTTGGTGGAGTACAATAAGAATACCGAGATACAGCGTTGGTACGGCGACAATTACTAGAAAAGCAGGTACCACTACTTGCAGAACAAGGACAAGAAGGTTAAAAGCAAGCGGTACGTGTATTACAAGAATAAACTTATTTATCAGTAGCGGAAAGACGACTATTTCAGCCCGCTTCGTTTGAGCAGTGCGTCAATTTTCGGTGCACGGCCGCGGAAACGGACAAACAGGTCCATGGCCTTCTCACTTCCGCCCTTCGACAAGATGTTTTCCACGTATGAGTCGGCCACTTGCTTGTTGTAAACGCCTTTTTGTTTGAAAAGCGAAAATGCATCGGCATCCAACACCTCAGCCCATTTATACCCGTAATAACCAGCAGCATAGCCACCGGAAAAGATATGTGAAAAAGCCGTGCTGATACAAGTTCCTTCCACCACGGGAAGCAACTCGGTCTTCTTGATGGCCTTGCGTTCAGCGGTCAACACATCATCCACGGCAGAAGGGGTGCAAGTGTGCCACATCATATCCAACAAGCCGAAGGTCAGTTGGCGACAGCAGGCATAACCGGATTGGAAGTTTTCAAAGTCCTGAATCTTTTGCACCAAAGTATCTGGAATGAGTTCGCCGGTAATGTAATGGAAGGCGAACTTGGAGAGAAATTCTTTCTCAGTGGACCAGTTTTCAAGAAGTTGAGAGGGGAGCTCGACAAAGTCGCGGGGAACACTCGTACCGGAAATCGTGTTGTAATGGACTTCTGAAAGCATTCCGTGCAAAGAGTGGCCGAACTCGTGCATGAAAGTGCGTACTTCGTTGAAAGTCAGCAGAGAAGGTGCGTCGGCGGTAGAAGGTGTGAAATTCATCACCAGCGATACGAGCGGGCGAATGTCCTTGCCTTTGGCATCCACCGACTGTTCGCGGAAAGCGGTCATCCATGCGCCGCCGCGTTTGCTGTCGCGCGGGTGAAAATCCAAGTACAAAATCGCCATGAACTGCTTGCCTCGGTAAACCTCATACGCTTTGACATCAGGATGATACACTTGGATTTCGCTGTTGGGAACAAAGGTGAGCCCAAACAAATCCGTGGCCAAGCCAAAGACACCGTCAATCACCTTTTCCAACTTGAAATACGGTTTCAGCATTTCATCATTGACGTTGAAAAGTGCGGTTTTGTATTTTTCTGAATAATAAGCGAAATCCCAACGCTGCAACTCCCCTTTGAAGCCCAACGACTCTGCAAATTCCTGCAAATCCTTCATTTCCTTTTTGGCAACGGGATAGGCATGTTTCAACAACTTATCTTCCAAATTATAAACATTTTTGGCATTTTCCGCCATACGGTCTTCCAACACGTAAGCGGCATAGTCACTGTAGCCGAGCAGTTGGGCGAGAGAGTCGCGAAGCATCACGATATCTTTTATAACTTGCTGATTATCAAATTCATCCTTATAAGCACGCGTATTGTAATGCATATAAAATTCGTGACGAAGGTCGCGGTCGTCGGCGTAGGTAAGGATAGCGAGGCAAGAAGGCATCGAGAGGTCGAAGAGCCAGCCGTTCATACCCTTGGCCATAGCTTTCTCTTTGGCAATAGCCAATGCGGAAGCGGGAATCCCGCTCAGTTGTTTCTCGTCCGTAATGAGTTTGCTGTAAGCATTGACCGCGCCGAGCACATTCTGTCCGAAAGTAAGCGAGAGCGTGGAAAGACGCATGGAGTAGTCGCGGTATTTTTCCTTGTCCGCATCCGGCAGATTAGCGCCCTGGCGCACAAAGGCCTTATAGGTTTTATCCAACGGCATCTCCTGTTCGGGCGTGAGTTGGTCATGGTTGTCATACACATATTTCACGCGATTGAAGAGTGCAGGATCCAAATAAATATCGTTGTAAAATGCTGTAAGAACAGGACTTACCTCCTGAGCAATCTTCTGCATGTTTTCTGAAGTGTTAGCTTCCAACAGATTGAAGAAAATGCCAGAAATGTCGGCCAACAGACGACCGGAGCGGTCGAGTGCCTCAATCGTGTTTTCAAAAGTGGCCTTCATTTTCACTGCTTTGATGCGGTAAAGTTCGTCCTTGGCCACTGCGATGGCATAGGCGAATGCCGGCTGGTAGTGTTCTTCCCGAATCTGGTCGAACGGCGGAGTGTTAAACGGTGTGTCCCAAGGTTCTACCAACGGATTGTTCTTCGGCTTTTCAACATTCTGTGCATTCATGTTCAATGAAATTAAGGTCAATAAAACGGTAAAAAATGTGATTCTTTTCATAGGTAAAAATTTCGCGGCAAAAATACGGAAAAAAGAGACAATTAAGGACGGACAGCCACAACAAAGCGCTGACGGCCGAAGAAGTCTCTGCGGCATTCCACGGATATGAAACCGATGGTTTCCAACAACTTTTTCAATTGCGGATGAAAATCCTCATAGGTTTCGAAATAGAGTTTTCCTTCATTTTTCAAAGATGAAATTGCCAAAACGGCAATCTTTTCGTAAAAAATAAGCGGGGAATCGTCGGGAACGAAGAGTGCCAACGAGGGTTCGAAATCGGTGACGTTGCGATGGAGGGTAGCACGTGCCGACTCCGGAATATACGGCGGATTGCTCACAATAACATCGTACTCACGCGGTAAAGCACTGGTTTTCAATATGTCTTGTTGAAAAAAGCGGACGGGCACCTGGTTAGCGGCAGCGTTGAGTTGAGCGAGATCGAGGGCATCGCGGCTGACATCCAAGGCATCAACGGCAGCATGCGGGAGCAAATGGGCCAAGGAGACAGCGATAGCGCCGGTGCCAGTGCCAATGTCCAAAATGCTAACCGTCGCCCTTTCCTGCCAGTCGGTGGCGACGGCCGACACCAATTCTTCCGTTTCCGGCCGTGGAATGAGCGCGCGCCCATCGGTTTGAAAGCGAAAACCGCAAAATTCCGTAAAACCAGTAATATGCTGCAACGGCTCTCCACTCGCAAGACGCTGTAAATCTGATAAATAATCAATTCCTATCGGCATTTCTTCTTCTATATCCAAAATAAAAATGTGGAAAGAAATGCCCAAACGGTCTTGCACATACCAACGCAACATGGCCGACACCTCATGCTCATCGTAGAGCGGGGACAAGCCTTCCATAAACCGATAGCGGAACTCTTTGCGTTTCATCTGCACAATTTTCATTTTCATTTCAGCAGTCAAAGTACAAACAACTGAAGATGAAATGTTTTCAAAAAAAAACTTTTGCAAAAAAAGATTTGCAAAAATACAACATTAAGATGGATAATGGGAAAGGTTTTGGAAAAGAGTTGCAAAGGCATTTATTTTTTAAATAGGTACGAGGCAATATCAAAATAATTATGTAAATTTGCAGCCGTTTTTGAAAAAATCATAACAATAAAAAAATATAAAACTATGGAAAAAGCGCAAATTCGTGAAACTATTGCCAAGAGAGCTGCAAAAGAGCTCCATGATGGTGACATTGTAAACTTAGGTATTGGTATTCCGACCATGATTCCCAACTACTTACCCGAAGGCGTAACCGTAACCTTGCAAACCGAAAACGGCATGGTAGGTATGGGCCCCACTCCGGCAGAAGGCCAGGAAGATCCCGAATTGGTAAATGCTGGTGGCGGTTACATCACCGCAGTTCCGGGTGCAGCTTCTTTCAGCTCCGCAACCTCCTTCGGCATCATCCGTGGCGGCCATGTCGACGCCACCATCCTCGGCGCCATGCAGGTGGATGAAAACGGAGACCTCGCCAACTGGATGATCCCCGGCAAACTCACCCCCGGCATGGGTGGCGCCATGGACCTCATCGTCGGTGCTAAAAAGGTGATCCTCGCTATGGAACACACCCAGAAAGGCAACCCGAAAATCTTAAAGAAATGCAACCTTCCGCTTACCGCCAAGGGCCAGGTCAACCTCATCATCACCGAAATGGGCGTGATGGAAATCACTCCGAAAGGCATCGTTCTCAAAGAAATCCACCCCGAATTTACCGTTGACCAGATTAAAGCTGCTACCGAAGCCGAACTCATCATCGCCGACGATTTGAAACCGATGGACTTGTAGTTCGTGAAAACGTGGAAGCGGTTAAACGGTTAATTTTTAATCGATTAACCGCTTAACCTTTTAACCGAATAAGAAAATGGAATTCATCAAAACAAATACAGAAAACGGAATTTGCACGCTGACGATTTCGGCTCCGAAGTCGCTGAACGCGCTCAATTCCACCATTTTGAAAGAATTGGATGCCAGCATCGACGAACTGGGCAAGGACGTGCGCGTGCTGATCATCACCGGCGACGGGGAGAAATCCTTTGTTGCTGGTGCCGACATTTCCGAAATGCAGAATCTCGATGCCGAACAGGGCGAGAACTTCGGCCGCTTAGGGGCCCAGGTTTTCCGCAAAATCGAGACGCTTGACATTCCCGTAATCGCAGCTGTCAACGGCTTCGCTCTCGGCGGCGGTTGCGAACTGGCCATGGCCTGCGACATCCGCATCTGCTCCGACAATGCCAAGTTCGGTCAGCCCGAAGTCGGTTTGGGCATCATTCCCGGATTTTCCGGAACCTACCGTCTGGCCAAGCTCGTCGGCATGGGCTACGCGAAAGAGATGATTTACACCGGCAAAGCCATCCGCGCCGACGAAGCACTGCGCATCGGACTGGTGAACGCTGTTTATCCGCAAGCCGAACTGATGGGCGCCGCTGTCGCCATGGCAACCAAGATTTGCGCCATGGCACCCATCGCGGTGCGCTACGCGAAACTCTGCATCGAAGCCGAATACGACCTCGAAGCCGACGCCGCCATCGCTTACGAAAACAAAGTCTTCGGCATGTGTTTCGCAACGAAGGACCAGAAAGAGGGCATGACTGCTTTCCTTACCAAAGGGAAACCCAATTTCAAAAACGAATAAGTTAATCAACAATTCAACAAATCAACAAATATCATGAAAATCTGTGTTATTGGAACCGGTACAATGGCAAAAGGCATCGTGAAAGCTTTTGCAGCTAAGATGCCCGTTGTAATGAAAAGTAGAACCCAGGCCAGCTTGGACAAAGCATTGGCCTCCTTTGCCAAAGGTTATGGCAAATTAGTGGAAAAGGGCAAGATGACCCAGGAAGCTGTTGACGCCATCATGGCCAACATCACCACCACCACCGACTATGCCGCATTTGCTGACGCCGACCTCGTCATCGAAGCCGCTGTAGAAGACATGCAGCTGAAAAAGGACGTTTTCACCGAACTTGACAAAATCTGCAAGCCGGAAACCGTTTTCGCCACCAACTCTTCCTCACTGTCCATCACCGAAATCGCTGCCTGCACCACCCGCCCGACCCAGTTCATCGGCATGCACTTCTTCAACCCCGCCGACAGAATGGCCCTCGTTGAGGTCATCAAAGGCCAAGTCACCAGCGATGCCGTTTGCAACCAAATCGTAGAATTGGCAAGCTCCATCGGTAAAACTCCCGTTCTCGTGAACGAAGCACCCGGTTTCGTTGTAAACCGCATCTTGATTCCCATGATCAATGAAGCAGTCGGCATTTTGGCTGACGGCATTGCAAGTGCGGAAGACATCGACAAATGTATGATGCTCGGTGCCAACCACCCGATGGGCCCGCTCGCCCTCGCCGACCTCATCGGCAACGACGTCAACCTCGCCATCATGGAAGTTCTTTACAACGAATTCGGCGACCCGAAATACCGTCCCCACCCGCTGTTGAGAAAGATGGTCCGCGCCGGTCTCCTCGGTAGAAAAACCGGCGAAGGCTTCTACAAATATTAATAGAAAACCTCTCCCAACCCACAAGAGACGCTCCATAAAAGCGTCTCTTTTTTTGTTTAAAAAGATACTGAAATTATCAACCTCGGCATGTTGATGCATTCATCGTTAGGCGACAAATATTCCAATTGAAATGCCTTATTTTTGCAATTTATATACAATATTATTTAAGTATGAAAATTTCGGGCAAAATCCTCATCACCCTTTTGGTACTTTGCGGATGGCAAAGTCTGCAAGCACAATATACGGAAAAAGACATTTACATCTATATAGACACTTATAAAGAGCTGGCACTCAATAAGATGTACGAATATAAAATTCCCGCCAGCATTACCATTGCACAGGGAATCTTCGAAAGTGCCTGCGGGAAAAGCCACCTCGCCGTGGATGGCAACAACCACTTCGGTATCAAGTGCCATACCGGGTGGAATGGCGACACCATCCTGATCGATGACGACGCGCTTCAGGAATGCTTCCGCAAATATGAAAATGTCGAGGATTCATATACCGACCATTCCGAATTTCTCAAAACAAGGCAGCGTTATGCTTCCCTCTTCACACTCAACGTGATGGACTACCCTGGTTGGGCCCGCGGACTGAAAGCCGCCGGCTACGCAACCAACCCACAATACGCCGACCGCCTCATCAGCATCATTGAAAGATACCACATCAACCGCCTCGACACCCTCTACCAAGAAAGAGTCAAAAACGGTTACTACAAAGATTACCCCAATGTGCATCCGGCCCTCATCGCCGACCTCTCTTACGTTGAGACTTATGCCAACGGCACGGCTGCTCCCAAGCCCACCCCCAGCAACAACGTGGCGGAAAACAAACCCGCAACCACGCCGACTCAGCCCACCACAAAACCTGCCGAACCCGAAAAGAAGCACAATGGCATTACAAAACCCAAAGGGAAAGGCAAGAATAAAGTGTCGAACAAACCTCAGACCAGTCCCAAAAACGGACCTACGGCGCAGAAACCCACACCTGCACCCACGAAGGTGACACAACCATCCACTCCCCCAGTCCAACAGCAAACCAAGGAGACCGCTCCCGCACCTCAAGCGCCACAAAACGAACAGAGCACTGAGTCTTCCACCCGCACCAAGCAGACTCCGACACCCGCTCACCACGAACTGCCCACCCAACTCACCGTCTTCTCCGCCTTCCCCGATGAATATCCAATCGTTACCGACTATCCCTTTACCGACAGACCGGTTTACCGCAACAACAACACCTTCTTCGTCATCGCCCAAAAAGGTGACACCTACGCAAAAATCGCCGCTGACGTTCAATCGAAAGAGAAAAAACTCAAAAAATTCAACGATGCCACCGGCACGGGAAAACTCCAAGTCGGCCAAGTGGTTTATGTTGAGCCCAAACGCAATGTCGGGGCCGAGAGCATGTACACTGTGTCAAACACCGAAAGCATGCTTTTCATCTCCCAAAAGTGCGCCATCAAACTGAAAAAGTTGTGCCAACTCAACGGCCTGACCGAGAAGGCAGAACTCAAAAAAGGTCGCAAACTCAAATTGAAATAATTTCAAACGGTCATGCCTCAGTCGATTTACTACTTCAATCCCAAAACTTTATCCTTCGAAAAGAAGAAATTCTCGTGGAAGGATATTGTGAAACGCGTGGTTTGGTTTTTAGCCACGGCGTTGGCATTTTCCGTGGTAATCGTCTGGATTTCTTTTTACCTGATAGATTCTCCGAAAGAGTTGATGCTTCGCCAGGAAAACGACCAGTTGAAAAAGGAATTGTCGCAGTTGAACAAGCGGTACGACCAACTGACATTGGTGGCGACAGACATGCAGGAGCGCGATGACAACATCTACCGGGCCATTTTCGAGAGTGATCCGATGCCGATGAGCGAGCGCTATCCATTCTTGGCCCGCAATGTCAACCACAAAGCGGTTACTTCTCCCGATGCCATCGAAATCATCAACGAAATCCAACACAAAGCCGACCGTCTCACGGTGGCTTTGGCGGCACAGTCTCGCTCTTTTGACACCATTGCCACACTCATCGGCAAGAAAAAGGAGATGCTGCAATCCATTCCCGCCATTCGTCCGCTGCCCAACTGCTACAATATTTCTTCTGGTTTCGGCTACCGCTTTCACCCCATTCTCAAAGTACTCCGCCCACATACCGGCATTGACATTTCTGCGGCCAAAGGCACTCCCGTGTATGCCACCGCCGACGGTGTGGTGAGCCGTGAGGCTCCCGGTGGCGGTTACGGAAATGTCATCGTCATCAATCACGGGTACTCTTACAAAACACTTTACGCGCACCTTTCGAAGAAGGCAGTCAAACCTGGCGAAAAGGTTACCCGCGGCCAAGTAATCGGTTATGTGGGCAACACCGGGCTCTCCCTCGGCGCCCACCTCCACTACGAAGTCATCAAAGACGGCACACGCGTCAACCCCATCCACTTTTTCTTCCAAGACATCACACCCGAAGAATATGACGCCATCCTCAAGAGTTCCCAAAAAGTCAACCAAGCACTTTCGTAATTTCTATATTTGTTTTTTCAAAAGGAGCCGACTGTAAAAAGTTGGCTTTCTTTTTAAACAATCACCACTATCTTACAATAATTTACATTTTTTTGCATTAAACGTGTTGTCAAAAAAACAAACATGCCCAAACGCATACGATTTTTGGTTTTACTGATGATGATTTGGCTGCCGACTCGGTTGGCGGCACAGCACATCTCAAATCTGCGTTTCGGCTCTCAACAAATCACTGGCACTGTTATCACGCTCGATACGATTTCCATCGTTCCGGGGACTCTCACCCTCTCGGGATTGGACACCGCCGACTTCGACATCGACTATGCGGGAGCCACACTGCTGCTCAAAGACACCACTTGTGTCGGGCGGAACATTACTTACTCTTTCCGCAGTATGGGCGTCAACCTCGCCCGCCCCTTCGCTCATAAGTCCACCGACCTCATCCTTCCTCGCTTCATCAACGACCCGACAGCGGGACAACTCGCGCCCATCACTCCGCTCGCGCCAACCACCATTTTCGACTCCGACTTGCAAGGCAACGGTTCCATCTCACGAAGTGTATCCGTCGGCAACAACCAGAACTTCGTCCTGGATGCCAATCTCAACCTGCAACTTTCCGGAACCCTCGCCCCCGGATTGGAAATTCTCGCCAACATCACCGATGAGAACCTGCCCATACAACCCGAAGGCAACACTCGTTACCTCCGCGACTTCAACAAAGTCTTCATTCAACTCAAATACCACGATATCCTACGGATTGATGCCGGCGATATTGAGCTGACTTCACCGCCAAACAGTTATTTTTTCCAAATTTCACGTCAATTCACCGGACTGAAAGCCACGGTCAAATCCACGGTGGACAGCAATAACCGTTTCACTGACATCGTGGGAGGCGGCATCACAAAGGGGAAATATGTGCGCAATGAAATTACGGCTATTCGCGGAGTACAGGGACCGTACCGACTTACCGGCGAACAGGGAGAAACCAACCTCATCATCCTCTCCGGTACCGAACAGGTCTTCCTCGACGGCATCCTGCTCACGCGAGGGCAAGACAATGACTACATCATCGATTACAACCTCGGTGAAATCACCTTCACCGCAAAGCACATCATCACCGAACACAGCCGCATCATCGTCAACTTTGAATACAGCGACCAAAATTACTCCCGCTACAACCTTTTCACATACAATGAATTTTCGCACGAAAAAAACAGCAAACTCATAATTGACGTAAATGTTTTTCACGAACAAGACCTCAAGCGGCAGTCCATCCAACCAGAACTCAGTGACGAGCAAATGCTTTTCCTGGCCGGTATCGGGAGCGAGACCGAGAATGCCTTCTTTCCGACCGCCGTGCCCGTGCACGATTTCACCACGCAAGAAATCCTCTACCACAAAACCGACACCGTGGTAGACGGCATTGCCTACGCGCCCATCTACATTTATGCCGGTCTCTCGCACGACTCGGTTTACCGCGTCACCTTTAGTCACGTTGGCGACAACCAGGGCAACTACATTTTGTCGCAAAGCACCGCCAACGGCAAATTGTATGAGTGGGTGGCTCCCGTCAACGGCATTCCGCAAGGAAATTACGAACCCATCAGCCAACTGAGCACGCCCAAGATGCACGACCTCGCTTCTGTGGGCGCAACTTACGCTGTCAATGACAAATTCAAGGTCCGAACCGAGTTGGCATTTTCTTATTCCGACAAAAATTTATTTTCAAAAGAAGGAGACCGAAACAATGCCGGAGTAGCATACAAACTCAGCGCAGACTATCGTACCCCAATCACGAACAAAAAACTACGCGACTCGCTTTGGCGCTACAACGTAAATGTGGACTACGAATACGTGCATAAAAATTTTTCTCCGCTCAGCAGTTTCAGGGCCGCGGAATTCTACCGCGACTACAATCTTTCCAGCGACTACAGTAGCACAACCCATGAACAGATGTTGCAACTCGCTACGGGATTCTCACATCCAATATGCGGAAGTACCTCATATACGGCTAATTGGCTCAGCAGATTCGGAGAATTGGATGGCTTTAGGAACCTCATTGCCTCCAACCACCGTTTTAGAGGTTGGTCATGGAATGCCGCCACCGCTTTCATGCTTTCCAACGACAGCATTCAACGGACACGGTTTCTGAAGAGCGACAACGACTTCGGGAAAGCTTTTGCAAAAGTAAAAATAGGAGTGCGTGACAACTTAGAATACAACATTTTCCGTTCTGCTGAAACAGGGGATTTAAGAGCCAACAGTTATGCTTTCAATGAAGCAGAAATATATGTAAAAAACAGTGACTCGACAAAATACAGTTACAGTCTCGCGTACATGAACCGCATTGACTACGGGATGCAAGAAGCCGAATTGCAACTGAATTCCGTGGCACACGAAGCGAGGGCCTCGTTCGAGTTCAATCATTGGAAGCACAACCGACTCAAAGGCACGGCTGCCTACCGCAATGACAATCTGAAAAGCATTTCAGGGGCAACCACCGCCGACCATAACTTCGTCGGGAACATCGACTACCACGGAAGTTTTTGGAAAGGCGCAGTCGTGCTCAATGTTTATTATGAGGCCGGATCGGGACTGGAGCAGAAGAAAACCTACACGTTCCTAAAAGTGGCTACCGGTCAGGGCACACACATTTGGAACGACTACAACGGCAACGGCATCGAAGAAGTAGACGAGTTTGAAATCGCCACTTTTCAAAGCGAGGCCGACTATCTGAAGGTTTGGCTCACCACCAATGAATATGTAAACACCAGAAACTGCGGGACAACGCAGTCATTACAGCTCCGGCCGGCCAACATCTGGAGAAACAAGACGGGATTCCGCAAATTTTTCTCCATGCTCAGCAATACGACAACCCTCCGTACCTACCAGAAAAACACACTACAGCGCGACATCCGCGCCTTCAATCCTTTCAGTTTCAATTTCGACGACTCGCTCATTGTAAACCAAACCTGCAACTTCAAAAACACCCTCGGTTTTGCCCTGCCTTCCCCCTACTTTTCCGCCGACTACACCTTCGCCATCAACCAAAACAAAAACCTTCTGTACTACGGGCTCGAAAAGGCGAGACTTGCCTCCCACCAAGTATCACTTCGTTCAGCGCCAATTAATATCTTAATTATCAAAACTTTATATTCAAGGAATACACGTTCGAACCACGCAGATGGCCTCAACAATCGCAACTACCAAATCCTTTCACATCAATTAGACAATAGTGTCACGCTCGCCTACAAAAAGGGAATTTCAATTTCTACCACTTTTAAAATGGCATATAAAAAAAATCTGTTAGCTACAGAAAAAGCGAATCTGTACCAAATACAAATCAATGGGGAGTATCGAATGAAGGAGAAAGGCACATTGACACTAAATCTTGAATATGCCAACATTCTATACAATCAACGGGAGAACAACACAATTTCTTACGAGATGCTGGAAGGACTCTCCGCAGGCAACAATTTTTTATGGGAAATTTCATATCAGACCAAATTATTTGAATACTTACAGTTGGGATTAGAATATGAAGGCCGAATCACAAATGATAAACGACTGATACACACAGGTTTTTTACAACTCAAGGCACTCTTTTGAGCTCGCCATCAGACCCCAAAATTTCAGAAGCATTTCAATGAACAATTTTCTGTTTACAATTGTTATTAAAGAGCACGAAAGCCATTGATTTTCGTATCTTTGTTTTTTTTCAACGAAAGTTGAAAATAGTTGTAGCAGCAAAAAGTTTTTTTTGTACTTTTGGCCCGCAAAAATTTAAGGTAAAGCAAGTTTTTCTGTAACATTTTTGTCTCTAAGTAGTATAAGAACGAATATACACCCCGAAAGACAGAAATTTCAGATTATAACTTGCTAATTATCAATTTTTTGCATATATGAGATAAACACAACAGAAAAATCGAAATATGAAAAAAAGGTACATTTTATCGGCTATTTTGTTCGTTTTTGCAACGGGCGCTTTTGCACAACAAGATGCGCAATTTACGCTTTTTCAGTGGGCAATGCCCTACTATAATGCGGGTGCAATCGGCGAACAAAGCAATACTTTATGCTTTACCGGCATTTTTCGTCAACAATATGCCGGATGGAATGATACCTATATTGATGAAGGCGGCAACACCCAAAAATTCAACACCTCCCCCCAGCAAATTTATTTAAGCATGGAATCCTACTTGCGCAAATTGCACGGTGGTTTAGGTGTCACCTTCATTAAAGATAAAATCGGTTATTTCAACAATATTGGCGTTAAATTGGGTTATTCTTTCAAATTCAGAATTCCCACGGGATCCATCGGCATCGGTTTGCAAGTTCAAATGCTGAGCCAAAAATTGGATGGCTCACATTGGCATCCGACTCAGGAAAATGATCCGTTAATTGCAAACATCTCTGGTGATGAATCATGGCTCGACCTTGACTTCAGCGCCGGTATTTATTACAAAGCAGACCGCTGGAATGCTGGTATCGGAGCAACGCAAATTGCTGAAAAAATCCGTCTGTCTGGTGATGAACAGTCTTACAAAATGAGCCGCAACCTCTATTTCCACGGCGGCTACACTTGGGTTCTTCCTTGGGATCCGAGCTGGGAAATCATCCCTCAGGCTTTAATCAAAACCGACTTGGCAACGGCACAGTTCGACCTTATGGTTTTGGCCCGTTACAATGGAATTCTTTGGGGAGGCCTCTCCTATCGTATTCAGGATGCCGTGTCCGTACTTTTCGGCGCACGCCCCTTCTACAATTCATCCAACAACTACCTCAAAGGTTTGGAAATGGGGCTCGGATATAGCTTCACTACCAGTAAGTTAGGCTACAAACCCGACCGCAGCTACGGTGACATCGAAATCATGCTCCGTTATTGTTTCGACATCTATAAAGAAGAAGTATTCTCAGGTTATGGTTCAACGCGTAACATCTACAAAAATGTTTATTAAACAATAAATTGTTTGTAACCTCCGTTAGTTAGTAATCAAAATTCACAGATATGAAAAAGTCAGCATTATTACTCGCAGCAATCGTCATTCTGCTTACTTCATGCAAGAATGATGGTGACGGCCAATTGGTGGGCGTCAAGGATCGTCCCGACTTTTTGGATTTAATGCCGTATGGTATGGTGTACGTACCCGCAGGTCACTACCTGATGGGCTCCGGCGACCAGGATGTTCCCTTCGCCTTCACACACCAGTCAAAGAATGTCACTATTTCAGCCATCTATATGGATGAAACTGAAATCACGAACAACGAATACCGTCAGTTCGTTTATTGGGTACGCGACTCCATCGCACACTACCTGCTCGGTGAAGCTGAAATTGAAGATGCCGAAAGACACGGTGGTCACTTTGTGAAATATGAAAGTGGCGAAAACGAGGGCGAGCTCGTTGAACCCAAACTTATCAATTGGAAAGAAGAAATTGATTGGAATTCTGACAATGAAGAAGTTCAGGCTGCCTTGAGCCCGATGTACCTCGTAGCCAATTCACGTTTCTATCACTACAGTCCTAAAATGTTGAACATTAGTAAGCTCAACTATGAATATTGGTGGTGCGACTATCGCAACCATGTTGATTCTGAACTTCCTGATGATCCGAACAATCCGAACTATGGTGCTTCTCACAAAGAATTCGACAAAGAAGGCAATGACCTCGGTGGTTTGTTCGCCAGCCGTCCAAGCAGCTTCAACAAAGGTCGTGAACGCTTCATGAAGAGTGAACTTGTGAACATCTATCCCGATACCTTGTGCTGGGTACATGACTTCACCTATTCCTATAACGAACCGATGACATTGAACTATTTCCATCATCCTCAATTCGACAATTACCCGGTTGTCGGCATTTCATGGAGACAGGCCAAAGCATTCTGCTATTGGAGAACTCACATGAGAAACTGCTGGTTGACCGCCAATGAATATGCCCGTGAACAAGAATTTCGTTTGCCGAATGAAGCAGAATGGGAATGGGCAGCAAGAGGCGACTTCGACATGCAGATGTATCCGTGGGGCGGCCCCTACACACAAAACATGAACGGTTGCTACCTGCTGAACTTCAAACCGCAGCGTGGTAACTATATCGCCGACGGTAACATCTATCCTGGCATCGTTGCCCACTACCATCCGAATGACTTCGGTTTGTACGATATGAGCGGTAACGTAGCTGAATGGTGTGAAGACGCATTCGACAAGTCAGCCGTCAACTTCACCCATGACCTCAACCCGCAATACACCTACTACGCAAAGAAAACCGATTCTCCCGAAAAGAAGAGAAAAGTCATCCGTGGCGGTTCTTGGAAAGACGTAAGCTATTACAACACTGTATATGCTAAGAGCTTTGAATACCAAGACACTTGCTGCAGCTACGTAGGTTTCCGTTGCGTACAAAGCTACATGGGACGCCAGAGAGGCGACAACTTGAATTCAGCATCACACGTTTATTAATATATAGTATAAAACAAAAAAACACAATAAACCAAATCATTAACCACTTAAAATTTTATTACTATGGGTTTAGACAAATTAGTAAGAAGCAAGGGCTATAAGAACTTTATGGCCAAATTGTACGGATGGGGCGCATCAGTCGTTATTTTGGGTGCTCTGTTTAAGATCATGCACTTCCCGGGTGCTGCACCTATGTTGATTGCCGGTATGGGTACCGAGGCATTGATCTTCTTTATGTCAGCGTTCGAACCTTTGCACGTTGAGTACAATTGGGCATTAGTTTATCCTGAATTAGCCGCTGGCGACGATATTGAAACTCCCACCTCTGGCAAAGGCAAAAAGAGCCTTCCGACTGGCACTCCCACTCAGCAACTCGACAAGATGCTGACCGAAGCCAAAGTTGGTCCGGAATTGATTGAAAGTTTGGCTACTGGCATGCGCAACCTCGCTGACAATGCGAAGAAACTCTCTGGCATTTCAGACGCCGCTACCGTTACCGACGCATACGCTGCCAACATGACCAAAGCTGCTGAATCAGTTCGCAACCTTACACTCCAATATGACAAGACCGCTGCTGCATTGCAGAAAGATTCTAACATCTCCGGTGAATATCTTACCAATGTTCAGAAAGCTTCTACCGCAGTTGCCAACTTGGCAGCCATTTATGAAAACACCAGCAAGTCTATCCAAGGCGATACCGGTGCTTACAACGAACAATTGAAGAAATTGAACCAAAACCTCGGTTCTCTCAACTCAATGTACGAACTCCAGATGAAGAATTCAAAAGATATGCTTGAAAACTACAAGTTGGTTGAACAAAACATCAACACTTATGCACAGAACTTGAACGATTCTCTGGCTAACACCAAGACCTATAAGGAAGAAATCGACAAGCTCACCAAGAACGTATCTCGCTTGAGCAGCGTTTATGGTAACATGGTAGCAGCCATGAGCATCCAAAAATAAGGATTATTGCAGTTATTCACGGAATTTTTAATTTAATAATTGTAATAAAATGGGTGCAAAAAACTGTCCAGAAACACCTCGCCAGCAGATGATTGGTATGATGTACCTGGTGTTGACGGCAATGCTTGCATTGAACGTCGCTAAGGACATCCTTGATGCCTTCAACGTTGTTGACGATACGTTGATTCAATCTAACAAGAACATGAAAACGGCACTTGACGGCCGTTACAAAAACCTGTTATCCATCGAAGGTGACGAAAAAACCGCTGCCATCGAACAAGCACAGACAAAAGCCATCGAGTTACGCAAAATGACTGACTCAATGGTATACCACATTGAAAACCTCCGTTGGGAACTCACCAAAGTTGTTGATGGTGAAACCGCAAAACAAGTTGTTGAAGCACAAGAAGCCGCTAAAAAATTAGGCAAAAATGCTGTTCCTTGCGTTCCCGTAAACAAAATGGAAGCCAAAGACAACTTCGACAAACCCACCCACTTTATGCTGGGAACCAATGAAGGTAAGGACGAAAACTGTCCGGCAATGGTTTTGAAGAAAAAACTCAACGACTACAAAAAAGGTTTGTTGAAATATTGTAAAAACGAAGCTGGTATTGAAGACAAGAACATCGTTTCACAGTTGTCAAGTTTGAACACTGACGACCACCTCGATGAAAAAACCAAAGAAAAAATCAGATGGGAAATTTACAACTTCGACCACTTGATTGCTGGCGGTACCGTAATTTTGCTGAGCAAAATGGTCAGCGAAGTTAAATCAGCCGAAGCCGTTGTTTTGAACTACATCATCTCTAAGGCTGGTTCCGCAAATCTTTCATTTGCAGAATACAAAGGTTTCTCCTTGGCAGAATCCAAAGTTTTGTTCTCTGGTGACAACTACAAGAGCACCATCATCGTTGCTGCATACGACCCCACCATGGTATTGGACGTATACTACAAAGTTGGTGTTGACTCATTGGCTGAATCAGAAGAAGGCAGTGCCATCCACGAAAGCGGTCCTGCTACCGGTGTTCCGGTAGACATCGCTGGTGGTGGTATCGGCAGCCACAAAATCGCTGGTTTCATCAAGGTTGTGAACCCAAATACGGGTAAAGTTGAACGCTATCACTTCAGCGATGAATACACCGTTATTCCTAAGGGTGGTGCAACTATTTCTGCAGACAAAATGAACGTTCTTTATGCAGGCTTGAAGAATCCTATTACCGCAGCAGGTGGTAGTGACGCAAGCAAGCTTTCTGT
>JAKSME010000026.1 GCA_024400785.1 Bacteroidales bacterium | reverse complement strand
TTCTGCAAATATACGAATAATTATTTGATTATCAAAGATTTATATTGAAAATATTTTAAATATTGAGCAGCGGGATTGAGTAATCTTATGCCAGCGAAAATGTCCTCAGAATTGCGGACTCCATCAAATTAAAACTTCCTTAACAAAACCGGCAATGAAATGACGGGAATTGCGCTTTTTGAAAATCAATTGGTTTTAATTAGAAGTCACCATGAGTGTTTGATTGCTGATTTTTCAGAAGCAAAATTACAACCTGTTTGAGCGTTTTTAATCCCCTCTCACCAAAAATGTGAACCCTCTGTGCGAAAATGTGAACAGTGATACTTTTTTATTTCTCACAATTATTGACAATCAATATGTTATAAAGCCTCTCATTTCCCCTATTTATACCGTCAAATCTGCTTTTTGTGTGAAGGTTTTGGGAGAATTGTGAAGGATGGTGACTTCTATTTTTACTCATCCTACGCCGCACCTCTGAATTTTGCGAAGTCCGTTAAACAAAATCCAAAAGGGAAAACGCTGCAAAGTTACATATTATTTTTCAGAATTATCCCTTTTCGTCTTGCTGATCTATTGCTTGGCCACTTTTCGTATCTTCGAGGAATGGGTGAATGGTGAAAGGGTGGAAGGACTACAATTTTTCCCGCAGGTGGCGAACAATGTTGTCGGCGATGGCCTTTCTCCCCTCCACCCGATAGTGTTCCGTTGGGAAGTCGCGGTCGATGAAGTCTTCATCGCGGGCCAAGTTCTCGTTGTTGACCACCCAAACACCTTTGGCCGTGTAACGCTTCACAATGTACGCATTGGCTCGCTGCATCAATGTCACCAGCTCATCGCCTACCAAACGCTTGATTTGGTCGAAATTGTCGGGTAGGATATTGAGAACCAGTTGCCAATTTCGCTCCTTGCAAAGTTCTACAATCTTATCGAAGTCTTTGATTCTTACATTGTTGTCATTCAACTCGTAAGCAAAATCTTTGATGTAGTGGCAGGCAATGGGAATAGAATCTGTCGGAAGTTGCTGTCCGTTGGGAAGCCATTCCCGGCTGGCCAGTGCGTGATCCCATTCATGGGCATTGTGGTAGGGGAAATCGTTGCCGCAGTTGAAAGTTTGATGCTTGAATCCGTCGATGACGAGTTGCTGTCTTTCTTCTTCGGTCCAGCTGGTGTTCATTTTCAAATCGAGTTGAAGCCGGCGCCAGAGGGCGGGGCCGCGCTGCATGAAAACCTGCTGTTCACGGAAGGAGTTTTCCAGGTCGGAATAAATCCATTCGCTGCTGAATGAGCGCATGTTAACGGTTACGATGACGGTTTTGATTTCGTTGTTGCGAGGGATATTGCGAAGAATGTCGTAATAAATATCGGCGTGGGCCGCACTTTTGGTAATGTGCCCGAAGCGGTATTCCGGCATTTGTGAGGCGATTAGTTTACTGATGTACGAGGTGTCGCTCTCGCCTTCCAAATGCGTTCGGTTGGAAGATTCCCCGAGATAGATGATTTGTGCGTGTTCTTCAATGGGAATTTGCGAGAGGGGAAGGAGAGAGCAGTGTTCACGGATGTCTTTGGGAAAGAAGGTGACGCGGTACACAAATTCCAATGCCACCAGCACAACCGCCAGCAGAAGCAGCTTTTTCACGATTTTCAGCAGATTTTCTTTTGTGTTGGCTTTCATTAGAATTGGAAATATATGAATGGATACTGTTCGACGCTGGAACCGATGACAATGGCGAAGATGGCGGCGGCGTAGATGAGCCACCGTACCCATCCGGGGCGCTCGTCGCACCATTGGTCGAAACGGCTGTGGTGCAGCAGAATATCGAAGATGACGAAGGCTCCCAACGCGCACCAGGCGGTGAGCCCGACTGACAAACTGTTGTGCAGGTGGATGTTGTGGAGAAGTGCGTAATGAACATCGGACAGTGGGTCGAACGAAGGTGCGCGGAACGCGCTCCACAGGAGGGTTACGAAGATGAAGGTGATGGCGATACCCAGGAAGGTGCGTGCGATTTGCACAGCCTTAGGTGCCTCGGGCCGCGCTTTCTGCCATCGGCGTATCGGACGCTCCAACACGAGCAACAGCCCGTGCCCCGCACCCCATACGAGAAAGGTCCAGTTGGCACCGTGCCAGATGCCGCAGACTGTGAAAACGAGCAGGGTGTTGAACACCCAGCGCGGAACCGATACGCGGTTTCCACCGAGCGGAATGTAAACATAGTCGCGGAACCAAGAGGAGAGTGAGATGTGCCACCTCCGCCAAAATTCCTGCACACTGTTCGCCAAGTACGGCGTCCGGAAGTTGTCCATCAGCGTGAAGCCCATAGTGAGAGCGCAGCCGATGGCAATGGTGGAATATCCGAAAAAGTCGGCATAGATTTGGAAGGAGTAAAGGCAGAGGGCCAGCATGATGTCGAGGGAACTGAACTCTGCGGGTGCGGCATATACCTTGTCAACGTATCCCCCGAGGTTGTCGGCTACCACCATTTTGAGAAAAAGTCCGAAAAGCACGAGTCGGAGGCCTTTGGAAATGTTGTCGTACAGCAGCGGTTTCTCCTCGTGCAACTGCCGTAAAAGGTTCTGCGGGCGCTCAATGGGACCGGTGACCAGCTGCGGATAAAACATTACGTAAAGCGAGTAGTAACCGAAGTGGCGCTCTGCCTTCTGGTTTTTTCGGTAAACTTCAATAATATAGCTTAGACTTTGGAAGGTGTGGAATGAGAGACCGATGGGCAGAATGATGTTTAGCGCTTGTTCAGGGTGGGGCCAATGCACCATTTCGGCAAAGGCAATGTAGTTGGCACTGGCAAAGTTGAGGTATTTGAAGATGAAAAGCACAAGACAGGTGGAAACGATGCTGACAATGAGGCAGACTTTTCGCCGTCGGGGTCGCTCTTCCCAGCGTTCCATCAGAATCCCGCACGTGTAGTCGATAAGAATGGTGACAAGAAGAATGAAGATGTATTTGGGAACGAACCACATGTAGAAGAAGCAGCTGGCCGCCAACAACATGGCCCATCTGAACCGGTGGGGGAGCAGATAGAACAATATTGTGACGATGGGCAGAAAAATGAAAAATTCAATGGAGTTGAATACCATATTTCTATCAGTGGTTTTGTGGGTGCAAAAGTACAAATTTTGGTGGAATGGGGAACTTGGTTGTTAGGTTAAATTCGTTCTATCTGCCCGAAAATGACGGAAGAAGTATGCAATAACCTATTTCCAATCCACTCCGTTCTTAACGGTCTTTGCGGGATTTCCAGCCAAAATGACATGGCTCTCCAAATGTCTTCCCGACACACAGGAGTTGGCACCGATGATTACGTTGTCGGCCACCACAGTCCCTTTTAAAATCGTGCTGTGACAACCGCACCAAACCCGGTTCCCGAAAATAATCGGGGCATCTTCGTTGATACGTTTTCCATCGCTGTCAAGAATGGCATGCTGGTCGCTGTCCATGATGGTGTTGTGCCACGACTGTCCGTTGTCGTAGCCAAAGGTGATGGACTTGAAGCACAGGATGGTGAGGTGGGAGGAGTTATGAAAGTTGTCGCTGAAGGAGAGTGTTCCGCTCTCGGCCACAAAAATGCGCGAGCCAGCACCGATTTTGCACTTTCCACCGAAGTTCACCTTCCCGCGAAGGTCGATGATGGTGCGCTCGCGCCAAAAGTCGACCACCTGCGAGGTTCCCAGTCCGATCTTCACCAGTCCCACCTTCAGCGGCCCCGTGATGGTGATTTCTCCGCGCAGCGATCTGCAGCGTGTGCGGTGCGACACCAGAATGGGCAGATGAATCGCCTGCCGGAAAGGGAGACAACGGAAATTTACGCAGATGGAGCGGGGCATTCCCAGCACGTAACGGACGAATTCCCCGAATTTGTTTTTGTGTTTTGGTGTTTCAGCCATTTTTCTGTTATTCAACCTTTATTCCCTTGAAACCGATGAGACGGTCGTAGGCGCCGCTTTCATCCTGAAGGTAAAGCAGAATGAAATACTGGTTTCCTGTTTCCCAATGCGAGCCTTCGATGTAGGTTTCGTTGATGGTTTTTTCTTTGTTTTTTCCTTCGTCGGCGACGAAAACATATTGGTAATTATAGTAACCTTGTTTCAAAAAAAGCTCGGTTTCCCAGGCACCGAGGGCACTGGAGAACTTCATCTCTGCCTCTGGCAAAATGCGCCAGTCGGTGAGTTCGCCGAAGACATAGATTTTCCCGCCGCCGAGGTCGTAGTCGCTGCGGAGTGTGAAGTGGGTGTTGACATATTCTTCGCGGTTTTCCCCTTGGTAGTCTTCCGTTTTAAAGTAGCGTCCGCCGCAAGCTGTTGTTCCAGAGACATACGGTCCGAAGGGGCGGGCTTGGTCTTCAACGATATAAGCGTGGTTGTCGCCGCGTTCGAGGCCGGAAGAGATGACGCGGCCGCCGTTGTATTTGAGACTTTTGATGTCGAAAAAGCGGAACTCGGAGCCACCGGCGAAGATGTTGCTGTTGTCGTCATAGTCGAAACTGTACTCCCCGGGTTTGCCGGAGCGATAGCGGAGCCCAGAGATGGCTTTGTCCCAGCGACCGTTTTGGAGAATGGTGGCGTGTAAATATTGGGAAGGATTGCGCACCGACCAGCCTCCCGTGTTGGCAACAAAGTCAACTTCTTGATATTCATACATTAAACTAACATCAGAGGCTTTATGCACTGAAGCGTCTATGGAGGCTTGCATGGGTTCAATGACCATGAAGCGGCGGGTGAGGATGGGATTGTCCTGGGTGTCATCGTACACGAAGAGGAGGTAATTGCCTGAGCGGGTGATGCGCATCATGTCGCTGGGGAAGTCGAGCGTGTAGTGAACGTATGAGGTGATGGTGTTGAGAGAATAACTGGACTCGGTGATTTCATCTTCCATAAAGCCATCGAGGTATTCAATCTGGTTCATGCCGTCGGGTTTCCAGTCGTGGGTGCAGTGGATGAAGGTGTACTTGAGATAATGGCTGTCGGTTTCGATATCGTCGAAGGAAAGCCTTAGTTTTTCATCGCTGTTGAGCTTGATGATGGGGAAACCGGTGAGGTGGCCGGTGGGCAACAACTGAACGCTGTTCACCCCTTTCGCATAAATCATATTGCTGAACTCAATGTGGTCGAAATTCTGTGCCTGGGTGAAAGAAACAACAAGACACAGGGCGAAAAGGAGGATTTTTTTCATAAAGGTAAATTTGTGAATTGCAAAAGTACAATAAAATATTTATAAAAAGGTGAAAGATTCTTTGTAACTCCTAACAATTTTGTATTTTTGCGCCTTCAACTCAAAACTGATAAAAAATGGCAAAAGTCTTAATCATCGGCGCCGGTGGAGTAGGCGCAGTAGTGGCACACAAATGTGCATCTGTTCCCGAAGTTTTCAGTGAAATCGTCATCGCCAGTCGTACCCAGTCCAAGTGTGACAAATTGGCCAAAGCCATCGGTCGCCCCGACATCCGCACGGCACAAGTTGATGCCGACAACGTCCAGGAAACTATCGCTCTGTTGGAGCGCGAAAAACCGGATTTGTTAATCAATGTCGCTCTTCCTTACCAAGACCTCCCGCTGATGGATGCTTGTTTGGCTACCAAAACCAACTACATGGACACCGCCAACTACGAACCCAAGGATGTGGCCAAATTTGAATACAAATGGCAGTGGGCTTACCAAGACCGTTTCAAAGAAGCCGGCATCATGGCATTGCTCGGCTGCGGTTTCGACCCCGGTGTCACCAGCGTTTACACCGCTTACGCCGCCAAACACTATTTCGATGAAATCCATTATTTGGATATCGTCGACTGCAATGCCGGCGACCATGGCAAAGCTTTCGCCACTAACTTCAACCCCGAAATCAACATCCGCGAAATCACCCAACGCGGTAAATATTGGCAAGACGGACAGTGGATTGAAATCGACCCGATGAGCATCCACAAAGGCGTCGAATATCCGAATATCGGTGAAAGAGAATCCTATCTTCTTTACCATGAAGAACTTGAATCTCTGACCAAAAATTATCCCACCATCAAACGCGCCCGTTTCTGGATGACCTTCGGTCAGAAATACCTCACCGTACTGAATGTCCTGCAGGAAGTCGGTATGACCAGCATCAAGCCGATCAATTACGAAGGCCACGAAATCGTTCCGTTGCAGTTCTTGAAAGCGGTGCTTCCCGAACCCTCATCCCTGGGCGAAGGTTATAAGGGCCAGACTTCCATCGGCTGCCAGCTGCGCGGTATCAAAGATGGTAAAGAACGCACTTATTATGTATGGAATAATTGCGACCATGCAAAATGTTTCCAAGAAATTGGCGCTCAAGCAGTTTCTTACACTACGGGTGTTCCGTGCATGTTGGGTGCAAAAATGATTCTCACCGGGAAATGGAAAGGAACGGGCGTTTTCAACATCGAACAGTTCGACCCGGATCCGTTCATGGCAGAAATCGGCAAGTACGGTCTCCCGTGGAACGAACGCATCGACGAACCGCTTCCCATCGAAAAATAAAGAAAATTGAGACTGAATCGAACCATCATATTCCTCATCGGCGTCGTACTGATGCTGGTGCTGTTCTATGCCCAACGCGTCTTCGTATACCAACGAAGCGCGTTTACGCATGGAATGATGGTGTGCGATAATCCGGAAGACCGTAAATTGTACGAAGCCGACATGACCTTGCATTATTATGTAGAAGGGAAAGAATATACCTCACAGTTGCACGGTGACACGCGTTTGGCTTACAAAGAGTTGTGTGTGCGCTACCCGAAAACAAATGTTGAAAAGGGAAAAATCTATTCCATTGGAAAATTCTGGTTCTTCCCTTTGTTGTGGCTGCTGTTTCCAGTGATGCTGTGGGGCGGGTTCATCTTTACCAAATTCAGGGAAAATAGCGGTGTGAACATCACCATTGAGCGAAAATGTAATAATTAACGTATGCCATCGTTTGAAAGGTGGTTTTATTAAAAAAAATTAAATTTTTTTTGTAACAAAAACAAAACACCTCCGTAAGAAGTTGACGTGTAAGAAAAGTAGGGTTAGACAATTAGAAAGAAAAAACCAATCATAACCATTATGAAATTTATTGTATCACGCAATGAACTGTACAAAAACCTCAGCGCCATTAGCGGAGTTTTGAGTACGAACAACACCATGCCGATTTTGGACAACTTTTTGTTCACTATCGTCGGCAACACGCTGACGGTGACCGCGTCAGACCTTGACTGCACGATGAGCGCAGAAATCATGTTGAGCACCGTTGAGGGTGAAGGCTCAATCGCTGTTCCGGCAAAAAACCTGTTGGAAACGCTGAAATTGATGTCAGAAACCCCCATCAATTTTGTTACTGAAGATGATGGAGAAAAGGTCAATTTGAAATTTTCGGTACAGGGTGGTGAATACAATGGTCATTGTTTCCTCGGCAACGAGTACCCGCAGGCTCCCATGCTCGGCGACTGCAAGGGTTTTGAAATCGATGCCCCCAT
Source organism: Bacteroidales bacterium (assembly GCA_024400785.1). Lineage (GTDB taxonomy): Bacteria > Bacteroidota > Bacteroidia > Bacteroidales > WCHB1-69 > UBA1756. The sequence continues at coordinate 11,562 of JAKSME010000026.1, read as the reverse complement.
TTTACACAAAGCAATTTCCAAAACTTTGTTCGCCACTGGTAACGACGACCTCCGTCCTACCATGATGGGCGTTCTCTGCGAATTGAACGAAGACAACATCACCTTCGTGGCTACCGATGCCCATAAGTTGGTGAAATATAGAAATTCAGCCGTGCAGACGGTTGATCCCACATCTTTCATCCTGCCCAAGAAACCGCTTCAACAATTGAAGAGCGTCATCGCCGGCAGCACCGACTCCATCCGTGTTGATTATTCCTCCGAAAACAACCACATCCGTTTCAGCTTCGGTAACATCGTGCTTTATTCCTCTTTGTTGGAAGGCAGTTATCCGAAATACAGATCCGTCATCCCGACAAATAACGACAAAACCTTCGTTGTTTCCCGCGATGCTTTCTTGCAGTGTATCCGCCGCGTGGGTCTGTATGCCAACCAATCCACGTACCAAATCAGAGTTTCATTGACCGATGAAGTCACCAATATCAATTCAGAAGATATTGATTACTCAAAGAAGGCACATGAAAGTTTGAGCGGCACTTATACGGGAGAGCCGATGGACATTGGTTTCAATGCGAAATTCCTCCGTGAAATCCTGGAAAATGTCGACGCTCCGGAAGTTCAGTTGGACATGTCGCAGCCGAATCGTGCAGCCATCATCTATCCTGTTGACCAGAAGGAAGATGCGGAAGAACACATTTTGATGCTGATTATGCCTGTTATGTTGAACAACAACTAAGCAAGGCAGAAATTGATAAAGAAAAACGCGACCGAGAGGCCGCGTTTTTTGTTTTATTCTTCCGAAGGAATATGCGCTGCAGCTACCAAGTGGTGGATTTGCGGGAGGGCGAGCACCAAGCGGTTGCCCCACCCGACATGGAAATAATAGTGGCAGGAGGCCACGGCATTCTCCTTCGCACTGGGATTCTCTTTGGCGTAAAGCATCAGAAAGTCTTTGAGATCGGTATAGATGTCGGTCAGCAGTTCGGAAAGGGAAGTGGGTACTGACTCGATGTCGCCGTTGGAAAGGTCGACGGCGGAGAAGAAGTCTTGTTCTCCGAAGTAGTTGGAGAGGCGGTAGCGCAAGGTTTCATATTCCTCTTCCGTAACGAAGCGTTCGTTGGCGGAGTCGTCAAGTACCTCAACGGTTGGAAACATGCTGCCCTTTAAGTAAAGAGCGGGCAGAATGCTTTGAAGAAACGACAAGGCATCTTCGCGTGGCACATTCTCCATGCGGTCAATAAAAAGACAGTATTCGGAAGCCACCGCAAAAACTTCGAGAACTTGCTTCGATTTAACGATATTTTCTTGATTGACAGATTCTTCCATAAGATGAAAATAAAAAGGGCCGTCTGTGAAGACAGCCCTCGCCATTTGTAAAAGATGGATTATTTATCCTTTTTTTCCATTGAGCAGGTAAGAGTGGTAACGGAATGATCACTGAAAGCAGTGTCAGAAATGTTGAGGTATTCGCACTCTTTTTTGTCGTAGATGTTGCCAGCGTGGAACATGAGGGAATCGATGTTGGTAGTAGTGCTGGTGGTGTCAACAACGGTAGTGTCAGAAGTTTCAAGATAACTTACGCTTTTTTTGCAAACACATTCTTTGTTACATGAAATCATGGTAACGACGAAAGCCAAAGCGAAGCAAATGCAAAGGATTTTTTTCATTTTGATGTATTTTTAAGTTTATAATTAATCAAGGTGGCAATCGATGGTGCGGACGACGCCTTCGCCATCATTAATGGTGCCGTTATATTCGAGGCACTCTTTTTCGGTCATTTTTCCCATTTCATCGGTACGGGAATCATTGGTTGTAGCGGTGACGCGTGTGGTTTTGCAGACACATTGTTTCCCGCAAGAGGGGAGAAGAAGCGCCGCGAATAAAACAACTGCGGCGAGGGTGAGGCATTTTTTCATAACTTTTCTATTAAGTATTTTATAATGCGCAATTTGCGCTGCAAAAATACATGATTTTTTTAAATTTGAGTGGATTTCGCTTGAAAACTTTTTACTTGTTTTCTGTTTTCATCACTTCATTGAAACAGTGTCGACAAAGCGGTTCGTAACTGTCCTTCTCACCCAGCAAAACCTGTTGTGAATTAGCTACCAGGCGATGTGAAAATTGTGCCGTGTCTCCGCATTTGACACAGATGGCATGCGTCTTGGTTACATATTCCGCAATGGCCATCAATTTGGGCATGCAGGCAAAGGGATGCCCGAGATAGTCCATGTCTAATCCCGCAACAATGACACGTATGCCATTATTAGCCAATTTGTTACAAATTTCAATCACCCCATCATCAAAAAATTGCACTTCGTCAATGGCGACAACTTCTACCTCTTCCATATTGACGTATAGGAGAATTTCAGCGGAATTGTGGACTGGTGTGGAAATCATGGAGTTGGAGTCATGCGACACGACTTCTTCTTCATCGTAGCGGATGTCGATGGCCGGTTTGAAAAGTTCGATTTTCTGGTTGGCGAATTTCGCACGCTTGATTCTTCGCAGTAATTCTTCCGTTTTTCCCGAAAACATGGAACCGCAAACCACCTCAATCCACCCTCGGTTGAAACTCCTATTAACTTTGGCTTCTCTATACATTTTTGATGGAAATTATTGAAAAAAATATTGTAATTTTGGCCGTTTTTTTTGCGAAGGCAAAGTTATAAAAAAATCTTAGCGTTAGCCAATTTTGATATGAATACTTTTGAACAAAATGCGAACATTTTTGACGAAATAGCACAACTTGCTAATAAGTTGAAACTTATCGCCGAACGTACTTCTGATTTCACCCCTCTGGAGAGAGATTTGCTCTTACAACAACTTCGTGAGGCCTATCTGTTGATCCTTCAAACTGAATGCGACGAAGTGACCACGGAAGCCGAAATTTCTCCCACAACTTCCGAACCCACTCCCGAACCTGAACCGGAAATCGAAGAAACAACCGTAGCCGAGCCTGAACCGGAAATTGAACCAGAGCCGGAAATCGAACCTGAGCCGGAAATTGAACCAGAGCCGGAAATAGAACCGGAAAAGGAAACTCCCGTCACTGCACCCATGTCTCCAAGCACACCCACCAACGTCGACCCCGCTGCTGCCATCCTCGCTTCCCAATTCGGTTTTATGGAATTTTTAGAACCCGAAGCCGATTCCGAAAAAACTCCGACTCAGGAACCGACTCCCGAGCCGGAACCGATTGTCGAGCCAGAACCGATAGTCGAACCGGAACCGATTGTCGAACCGAAACCGATAGTCGAACCGAAACCGACACCCGAACCGGAACCGATTGTCGAGCCGGAACCGATTGTCGAACCGGAACCGATTGTAGAACCGAAAGTCACTCCCGCGCCCGTCACCGGTTCACTTTTCCCCGACGAACCTGTCGTTGAACCCAAACCCAAAAAGACACTCCACGACATTCTTAGCGAACAACGAGAAGATAACTCTCTGGCAGCCAAATTCCAACATTCGCACATCGACGATTTGACGAAATCCATCGGTTTGAACGACAAATTCATGTATATCAAGGAACTTTTCAACAACAAAGGCGATGAATTTAGCAAAGCCATCCAAAAACTGAACAATTGTCCCAACATGGATGCCGCTTTCGAAGCCATTGAAATGTATAAGAAATACTATATGTGGGATACGACTTCTGCAGCCTATCTTTCTTTGTGTGATTTGGTTAGAAGAAGATTTGTGTAATTTTGAGTGAAAGATATGAAGAAGATTATTGGATTATTTCTGCTTATACTTTGTTGTAGTGCAGTTGTGGCGCAGTCGGAAGACGTGCCGTTGCCGAAGAATTTGCAGGTGAAAGCGCCCAAGGACCAGCAGGGCCAACAAAAGGCGGAGCGAAAGATGAAGTTTGTTGCCGGAGGCACCATCGGTTTCGGGGTGAACCGCAGCGAGCTCAATTTGAAGTTGGCTCCCCATTTCGGTATCTGCCCCGGAATAGACTTCCTTTGCATCGGCGTCGGCGGCACTTATTACCTTAATTATTACAAAGATCCATTCAGCGGGCTGAAACAGTTTACCCATATTTACGGTTTTGGCGGTTTTGTGGAAGGTTATATTTGGGACCGTTTGGTGCTGCATGCGGAGTACGAATGGTTGCGCTTCCCCGCACTGGACGAAACCTCCCACGGGGTTTTGTTGGGCCCGGGATACAAACAGAATGTCAGTGACATGGTTTCAGTTTACGGACACATTCTTTGCCCGGTTTATGAAACGCTCAACGGCGTTTACGGCGTTGTGGAAATGCGTGTGGGTGTGAATGTTACATTCTAAATGATGGAAAATGTCGTCTGTTGAGCATCTCTTGTCCCAGCGATTGTTAAAGGCGTCACAAGGTCGCCATACCCGGCCCATTGTGCGCTTGTCAGTCGCCGGTATCGCCATCTGCTTGACAGTCATTATTTTATCTGTCTCCATTTCAGCTGGGTATCGTCAGGCGATAGAGCAAAAGGTGATAGATATGGGTTCGCACATTCAGATTGCCTACAACGATGACAATCCCGGTTACGACGTGCGTCCCATCGAGAAAGATCCGGCGTTGCTGAAAGATTTGAAGCAGAATCCCGATGTGTCGCATATCCAGTTTTCGGCTACCAAGTGCGGTGTCGTGAAGGCGGAGGAACAGGTGGAAGGAATCGTTCTCAAGGGGATTGATGCCACCTTCGACTGGGAAGCATTTTCACGTAACTTCGTTAAAGGTAAGAAGTTGCAACTGTCAGCCGACACTGTTACAAAAGGTGTGCTGATTTCACAAACGATGGCCGACAAATTGAAACTTGCCATTGGTGACAAATTGTGTGCGTACTTTTGGACCGACGGCCGCAAGTACGACCGTGCTTTTCGCGTCAGCGGAATTTACAGCACGGGAATGCCAGAGTACGATGAAAGATTCGTTCTCGGCGACATTCGTCACGTGCAGAAAATCAACGGTTGGACTCCCGAGCAGGTGGGCTGTGTGGAGGTGCTGATTAAGGATTACGACAAATTGGATGAGGTGGGCGATTTCGTTCACCATAGCATCAGGTACGACCTGCGGGCGGAGACGATTCGACAGGTCTATCCCGCCATTTTTGAGTGGACTGACCTGTTCGACACCAACGTCACCGTGTTGCTCACCATCACAATGTTAATCTGTCTGGTCACGCTCATTTCCACCTTTTTCATCATCATTTTGGAACAAACCTCTTCCATCGGCATTCTGAAATCGATGGGCATGGTGACAGCGCGGGTCAGAAAAGTGTTCATGTTGCTCGGTTTCCGCATCATTGTTGCTGGAATGCTGTTGGGGAATTTTATCGGTTTTGGACTCTGTTTTTTACAGAAATATCTGCACATCATCAAGTTAGATGAATCCTCCTACTATGTTCCCTACGTTCCTATCGAGTTTAATGCCCTATTTTTATTGTTGGTGAATGTGGCTGTGATGGTGATTTGCCTGTTGGTGTTGCTCATTCCGGCGACCTTCGTTTCTAAAAGAATCACGCCGGTAACCGCCATCAAATTCGAGTAGTGACTTATTGAATTGAAATTTTATAAAACATTTATGATGAAAAAATTAGTTTTCGCCCTCGCGGCATGCTTGTTGTGTTTATCTGTTTTTGCACAAAAAAATGGCGCATCAGCAACACATTATCCTTCTGAAATTCAGAAAATTGCAACACTCAAGTCTAAAGGACGCATTCTGATGATGAATGAACAGAATCGCGTTCCGGCCGCACAATTTTTTCAAACTTACCATGAATATTTGGGCATTTCAAATCCTGCCGACATGGTGTTGATAGGTGAAAGCGGTCAGAAAGAGGGGAATAAAACCTATCGCTACCAACAGAATTATATGGGCGTTCCGGTGATGGGCGCAGTGATTCTGTTGCATGAGAAAAATGGAGTGGTTACGTATGCAAATGGTGTGATTATCAGTAATTTCAGTCGGCCGTTTGTTGCGCTTTATTCAGCCGATGAAGCTGTAAATCAAGCCATTATGGCCACCAATGCCAGTGTTTATGCTTGGCAGAACGAGTCGTTGGAGCAAGATATCAAGGTGACGATGAACGATGAAAAGGCCACCTACTATCCGACGCCGAAACTTGTTTTTTACGATCAGAAACTTTCCACCGACGCAGCCCATTACCGTTTGGCCTACGAAGTCAGTGTTTTCTCCTTGCAACCGATGCAAACGATGATTTACTACATTGATGCGACGACGGGGGAACTTTTAAATTCCTTAAAAAAAAATCAAAATATTGAGGTAGAAGTCCAGGCGAAAACCCGTTACAACGGTCTTCAAACCATTACGGTTGACTCGGTGGCGCCCACGCAGTTCGTGTTGCGTGAAAACACGCGCGGAGAAGGCAACGGCATTTACACCCGCGACCTTCACCACTCTGGCTCCCTTCTGTTGGTGGATGCCAGCGAGGCCGTCGATGTCGTTGAAACCGACAATTTCTTCGATGTGGATTCCGTGGCCAACAACGCCCATTTCGGCGCTGAAAAAACTTATGACTTCTATTACGAAAAATTCAACCGTAACAGCTTGGATGATAATGGAATGCGTTTAATGAGCTATGTCCATCTGGGCACTGATGTCGAAAATGCTTGTTGGAGCAACGGCGGTATGTTTTATGGCGACGGTGTCAATGGCTGTCCGTTCACCTTCATGACGGTTTGCGGACACGAAATCACCCATGGTATGACGGAACACACGGCCAACCTTTATTATGAATATGAGTCCGGCGCGCTGAACGAGGCCTTTAGCGACATGTTCGGTGCCATGATCGCCCATTATGCCAGCGATACTTTGAAATGGACCATCGGCGACGAGTTGGGAGCCGCCTTCCGCGACATGTCGAATCCGAAGGCCAACCAGAATCCCGACACCTACCGTGGAACTTACTGGGTGACCAATGATGACGACAACGGTGGCGTTCATACCAACAGCGGCGTCGCCAACTATTGGTTTTATCTGTTGTGCCAAGGCGGCGAAGGTACCAACGACAACGGTACTTCCTATCATGTCAACGGTGTCGGAATCGACAAAGCAACCAGCATCGCTTATTACACCCTAACAGAAAATTTGATGGAAACATCTGATTATCAGGATACTTACGAGCTTTCTTTGCTCGTTGCTGCCGACCTTTACGGAGAATGTTCGCCTGAAGTTTACGAAGTGGCTGAGGCCTGGCGCGCCGTCGGCGTCGGTTACCGCTACTCCGACAGCATCGTTTACGCCGAAAACATCCTTGCTCCCGCCACCGGTTGCGCCCTCACCGCCGCAGAACCCGTGGCCGTTGAAATCAGCTACAACTCCTGCGACCAGCCGATGCCCGCCGGTACCGATCTCCACGTGCGCCTGCTGGTTGACCAAACCACAGAAATCTTCGATACCCTCACTCTTGAAAACGATGTCCAGCCCGGTGAGTTTCTTCCCCTGCAACTCCATGTCACCGTGGATGTCTCTGCCCTCGGTCAGCACCACTTGAGTCTCTTTCTAAAACCCGATTTCTGCTCCGATTATACCGATAGCATCACCCAATATTCTTTCCAAAATCTTATCTATCAAAATTCTGATATTCATGTAGTTGACCTCGTTTCGCCCGTTTCTTCCTGCTTCCTAACGGAAACTACTCCCATTGTCTGCCAACTTACTTTCGACATTTGCGACAGCATCGTTGCCGGCGACTCCATTCGTGTCGGTTACAAGTTGAACTCTGGCGACACCATTTCTGAGTGGGTGGTTTTAGACCACACAGTAACTTCTTCAGACACACTTACTTATACCTTTCAAACGCCCGCTGATTTTACCACAGAGGCACGTTCTACCGTGCGTATTTATTCTCTTAACCCCGGCGATAACGACCCGTCCGACAATACTTTCAGTCAACTCGTTGTCAAACCCTTTCCACTCAATACGTTGGAAGATTGGAGAATCACCTTCGACGGTTTGACCATGAATCGTTATTATTACACGGAAATTGGCGATTATGCCACGTTGTCGATAGGTAACTTGTCGGGTTATAACAGCGGTAAATTGGTGAAAATGAGCGGCGGAAATGCGATGGAATATTACACTGACATTGAGATTCCGGATGCCAATGACTGGTGGGGGAGTAATAAAAAGATGGATTCCAGAATCACTTTCTGCGCCGATGCCACCGATTTGGCAGAGTTTGCCATCCAGTTTGATTTGAAACAAACCTCTGGCTCAGATATTTACAATATGTTTTTGGGTGGCTATCTTCCGGACGGCATCGACATGCGTCAATCCAGCATGATGCATGTGCTTGTGGATGGTGAAGTTGCCAGTCCGGATTATTTGCCAGCCACGGGTTCTTCCGATCCATTTACGACTCGCGCCATCGACCTTTGCGACCGCGTCGGCAGCATGCACAGCATCACTTTCGAGTCAAAGTGTTTTGCTGGCGACCTGCTGTCGTTCACGTTGGACCATGTCTATCTGGACAATATTACGATATTGGAAAACAACGGCGTTACGGAATATGCTCACGGCAATGGCCATTTGTTGGCTTATCCGAATCCGACCAGCGGGGCGCTGAATGTGCAGTTGGAAGGTGACGTTGTGTTGGAAGGCGCCCGTTATGCTGTTTATGACATGATGGGTAGAACAATGATGACGGGAAGTTTGAATGACAAACTTACCTCGTTGAATATCAGTGATTTGTCAGACGGAATGTATATTCTGCAGGTTATTAACGGAGGCCAGATATTAGCCACAGCAAAAATTGCGAAGAACTAAAGGTTCATCAAATATTCCACAACTTTCGGCCAGGTTTCGTAGGGGGCTTTCCCAAAGGGGATGGCGGTTTTGAAATTTCCGGCGCCGTTTTTATCAATGCGGTCATCGACGATGATGTCGCCGCGGTTCAGTTCCTTATGGTGCGAGAGGATGAGCCGTTTGTAGGCGGGAGAATTTTTTTCAATGCCGAAATATTTCTGTACCCAGCGCAATTTGTCGCTTGGTGCGGTGGTATTTCGCCAGGGTGCGGTTGACAGGATGTAAACATCGTATTTGGTTTGCAGTTGGCAGAAGGCCTCAATGGCTCCGGGCATCGGATCCATGCGGCTGAAAATTCCCGGAATCTCATCTTCATACCCATCATACTGCAATTTTTCCATCTCGGTCAGGCGATTTTGTCCACTTTGCCAATCCACCAAAGTCCCGTCCATATCAATGTAAAGTGTCGGCTTCTCTGTTGTGGATTTTGCGGTAACACTCTCTTTTTCAGCTATTTCATCAAAGTAGTTGGTTGCCTGTTGGAAGGCATCTTTTAGTGTTTTCTTGGTCAGGCCCGAGTGACCGCCTTCAACCCAGATGCAGTTTGATGCGGTGATGCGACCGTTTTCGCCGCCATTGCCGTAGCGTCCTGCGAAAAAGTCGTGATATTGCAATAAATCGTCGTTTTTGGCGAAAATGCCAAAAAGATTCTTGGATGTATTATCTTGGTGAACTTGGTAAACATTGAATTCCACCGCTTTACAGGCGGTGAGTGCATCTTGGGGAATCACATCCAGTTTGGGAAGCTCTTTCGACGGGTAGCAGCAGGGGTTGATGAGGATTTTGTTGACGATTTTTCCGGTGGTCTCATTTTTTTTGATAAAAAGGTTGTAGATACAACCGAGCGATGATGAAATCACGGTGTCGATATCGTGAGCGCTGATGAGTTGTTTGATTTTTTCGTTGCAGGCATGAACGTCGAGCAGGTTGAAAGTCTCAAGGATCCAGTGATATTCAGGGAAAAGTTGTTTCAAACTGTTGCCAGTATAGGAATCTTTGTTGCTTCCGAAACCATGGATGTAAAGAATGTTTTTTGTCATGGTGTAAATTGGGTAAAAAAAAAGGATTGCAGAAGCAATCCTTTTAATATTTCGGAATAAAAGATTATTCAGCGGGAGTTTCGGTAGCTTCTTCAGCGGGAGCTTCAGCATTTTCAGCTTCTGCAGCAGCGGCAGCAGCTTCTTCAGCTTCCTTCTGAGCGGCAGCGAGAGCAGCGGCTTCAGCGGCGCGTTTTTCAGCAACCTTAGCAGCCATGGCTTCTTTCACTTTCGTTTCAGCTTCCAAACGTTTTTTCATTTCGTTACGAGCGTTGTCAGCATCTTCGCGTTTGATGTTGCTCATCTTGGATTCGTGTTCTTGTTTCCAAGCGTCAAAACGACGTTGAGCTTCATTTTCGCTGAAAGCGCCTTTAGCGACACCACCGCGGAGGTGTTTCATCAAATACACACCTTCGTGACGCAAAATTGCGCGAGCAGTATCTGACGGAGCAGCACCGACTTCTACCCAGTACAATGCTCTGTCGAAATTAATGTTAACTTGTGCAGGATTGGTCAGCGGGTTGTAAGTGCCGAGTCTTTCGATATAACGACCGTCACGTGGTGCACGACCATCTGCAACTACAATGTGGTAGAAAGGTTGGTTTTTCTTACCATGTCTTTGTAATCTAATTCTAGTTGCCATTTCGTTATGTGTTTGTTTAAAATGAAAAAAAAGTTGTGACCCCGACAGGATTCAAACCTGTAACCTTTTGATCCGTAGTCAAATGCTCTATTCAGTTGAGCTACGGGGCCAGTTCCTTTTTGGAGTTGCAAAAATACAACTTTTTTCTATTGTTGTGCACCCTTTCAAACTTTTTTTTCTAAAAAAAATAAAATTTATTTTTCAAGGTGTTTTTTTCTTCAAGAATATCTTTTTTTTAAGAAAGAAAATATTTTATAAATAATTGATATATAATTATTTACTTCCAAATTTTTACTATCTTTGAATAGATGTCAATGTTGTTCATCACCCCCTGGAAAAGCTCGGCTCCGGGGCCAAATGCATACACCGGAACGTTGGTATTGGTGTGATAGAACTTCTTCCAACTGGCATAATTTCGCACTTTTTTCTTCGCTTGTTCCGCAGAAAGCTTGTCGACTTTGCGATTGATGCGCAGTCCGCCGGTTTCATGGTCGGCGGTAACGATGACCAGCGTGTTGGGATGCGATTGGGCGAAGTTGTAAGCGATTTGCACGGCACGGTCGAAGTCGAGAAGCTCGCCACACATGTAGTTGAAGTTGTTGGCGTGGCATCCCCAGTCGATTTGAGAACCTTCGATCATCAGGAAGAAGCCGTCTTCGTCGGTACTCAGCAGCTGCAACGCTTTATTTACCGCCACCTCGGTCCAGTCGCTGCGCTGGGCTGCTCTCGGCGGGTTCTTATCGGTAAGGAGACCGACAGCGGGAAGTTGCTCTAATTGAGCTACTTCCTGAGTGCTTGAAACCACTTGGTAGTTGCGAGCAGTCAAACTGTCGATTAGATTTAGTCCATCTTTGCGTTTCTGGGGAAGAAAATAGTTGCGATAACCGCCAATGGCGAAATCAATTCCGCTGTACACCAACTGTCGAGCAATCTCTTCTTCCATCTTGCGACTGGTGACATGTGCGTAAAAGTCTGCAGGTGTGGCATTTGTGATAGGAACGGTGACCACGATGCCCGTGGCTTTTCCCCGCTTTTCGGCCCATTCGAGCAGGGTTTCGTTCGCGCTGCCGGCTTCGTTG
>JAKSME010000025.1 GCA_024400785.1 Bacteroidales bacterium | reverse complement strand
TCTTTACGGAGGCCTTCTTTGTAAGCTTCTGTGGCCTGGTGAAATTCCTGGTATGCGATATTTTTGAGTGTGTCGTTTTCTTGGAAGGAAGCCATTTCGAGGAGGTATTTTCCATTGGCGAGGTGGCTGTTTCCGAGATTGTAATTGGTGTTGGCGGCTAAGTTCTTGCTGATGTCCAGATGGAGGAGGGAGTCGACGAGGTGGGGGATGGTGTCGAAATTGCCGATGCGGTAGTTGGCATCGATGAGGTTGAAGAGAGATTGGTTTCGAAATTTCGGATGGCTTTTGCCAAGTTGCTGATAGGTGCGGAGCGCTTGATGATAAAGCGAGTCGGCGCGAGCGGGCAGGTCATAAGGACTGCAGTTTCGGGCGAGTGAGTCTGCATGGGCGAATTTGGTGTTGGCGGCGGCCAATTTCGGGTTTTGCTGTTGTTTGTTTTTGTTCTTTATGCAACCGGGAAGAAGCAGACAAGTGGCGGCCAGCAGCAAAATGACGGCTGATTTTTTGCGGCGTGGTTTCGCTGTAAGCAAAAAGCAGTCGACAAGCAGGAGGATGATGCCGATGGCGAGTGGGTATTGGAACTGGGAGTTGTAGGTGGTGAGTTTAACCTTGCCAAAGTCGCTTTTAGCCATTTGATCAATGGTTTGGAATATGTTTTCGAAGCTGGCATGAACATTGTCGGTATGGGTGTAGGAACCGCCACCGGCCTTAGCTACATCTTTGAGTATCTGTTCGTTAAGTTTTGTGATTACGGTATGGCCTTCAGCATCGCGTTTCACGTCCTTGCCATCGGGGATGGTGGTGCCGGTAGGTGTGCCGATGCCGATGGTGAAGATGAGGATGCCGTGCTTTTTGAGTTCGCGGGCGGCGGCGACTGCGTCTTCGGCGTGGTCTTCACCGTCGGAAATGAGGATGATGGCTTTTTGAACGATGGAAGCAGTGTCGGTAGGAAGTTCGGGCTCATCCTCGCTCATGGGAACGCCCAGTGCTGCCGCGGAACGGTACAGCGCGTCGGAAAGGTTCGTCCCCTGCATCTCGATTTTTTGGGTGGTGAGCAGGTTGATGGCGTTCTTCGCTGATTCGTAGTCGGTTGTGGCGGGAAGTGCAACTTCCGCGGAACCGGCGAAGATGACGGCACTTACGCGATTTCCACTCATCTGGTTGATGCAGTGGTTGATAGCCATCTTGCACGCTTCCAAACGGTTGGGACTGACATCGCGGGCATCCATGCTTTTGGATACATCCAGGCAGAAAAGGATGTCAACGCCGCTGCGACGAGCGGAAATCTCCTTGCCGGGCGTTTGTGGGTGAGCCGCCGCTAAAATCAAAAAGACAAGTGCCAGCATGCACAAACCGAACTTGATGTGAGGCATCGCTTTCCGCCGGTCGGGGTGCAGGCGTTGGACGAGTTCAGGCGAAACATATTTGCGAAGTCGGCTGCGGTCGATGAAATATAACGCAATATACCCGGCAACAAAAAGCAGAATGATAAATAGGAAATATAGAAACTCTTGATTTTCAAATCGTAACATGGTGCTACTCGCGTTTTTTTAGGGCGGCAAATGTACGCGTTTTTCCTGAATATCCATTCGCGTGCGCGAAATTTTTTATGTTATGTATAAAAAACACGTATCTTTGCAGCCGTTATGACTTTCGAACAATTCCATGCGATTTTTAGTCCTTTGGGCTGCGTGTCGAGTGCCGACATGCGCGAACAACCGTTCCGTTTTGATAAAAACAGCCTCACCCGTTGGTGCGAAAATGGTTATCTTGTAAAGTTGCGCAACGGCCTATATGCTTTCCCGGAGTATTTGGAAAATGCTGATTTTCGGTACTTTGCCGCTTCGAAAATGTATGTGGGCTCCTACGTGAGTTTGCATACCGCGCTGATGTTTCACGGCTTCATCTCCAGCCAGCCGGCGGGACAGGTGAGCTGTGTTTCCCACTTGAAAACAGCCGAATTTCGCAACCTATTGGGCGATTTTGACTTCCATTGCATGAAAAGAGAACTGGTTTTCGGCTTCGAAATGATGGAGGAAACCGCCTTCCCTTTCCCCATGGCCACGCCCGAAAAAGCGTTGCTCGACCTCTTTTACCTTTTCCCTCAATATTATGATTCTGAGCAATCTTTACGCAATTTCGCACTTGAAGAAAAAAGACTTTTTGAGGAATGGAATTCGCAAAGAATGTATGATTTTTTAGAGTTCTTCAGAAATTCCGCTTTGGAAAGAAGAATCTCCCTTTTTGTGTGGATGTTCGGTTTGTAATGTTGTTTAACCTGTTTTTGTAACATTTTTACGGAAAAAAACGTACTTTTGCCGCCGTTAAAAATTGAAAAAATAGGAATGTAGAATTTAGCAGTATCCCTAATCAGGAAAGGAGGTGAAAGATGGTCGACACCATTAGCTTTGGCGTGCTGAAATGGCATCATATTACGAATCCGACAGTGGAAGATATGGATTTTCTTAGAAACAACTTCCATTTTCACCCTCTGGATATTGAAGACTGCTATAGCTTCGTTCAGCGTCCTAAGATCGACGTTTACGACGATTACTATTTTCTCGTTCTGCATTTCCCCCTTTTAGACACACGTACCAATTTGGTGAGAACGGAAGAAACCAAGATCTTCTGGGGCCACGATTTTATCATTACCGTCGGCAACTCTCATTATGTCGTCCAAGACCTTTTCAATCTCACTAAAATGGATCCGGAAGAGATGGAGGAAGACGAGCAGATTGGCGGCACCAGCGACGGTATTTTGTACAAAGTGCTCTACCGCATGATGAAGGAAACGTTCCTGCTGGTTGAAAAATTGGGCACCGAGTTGGAAGCCATCAACCGAGACCTTTTTAGCAAAAATTCGGAAAAAACCATTGAAAGAATGTCCATTTTCCGTAAAAATATCATTCAGCTGAATACTATGTTCAAACCGCAACTCCGTCTGTTTCACCTGTTTGAATCAGGAGATGTGAAAGGCTATGTGGAAGATATGGAAGACTACTGGGGCAACATTCTCGACTTTTACCAAAAGATGTGGGATATGGTGGACGACTATGGCGAGTTGGTGGCTGGGTTGTCAAGCACTTTTGATTCGTTGCAAACCAACCGTACCAACGAAATCATGCGCGTGCTCACCATCATTTCAACCATCGTGCTCCCGTTGACTTTCTTCACGGGGCTGTACGGCATGAATGTCGGTCTCCCCTTCGCAGACAGGGTTTGGGCCTTCTGGGGAGTGCTCGCCATCTGCGTTGTCACCGTCGTCGCCCTCCTCTTTTTCTTCAAGAAAAAACGCTGGATGTAATTCCATTTTTCTTCATTTTTTTAACAAAAAAAATTATTGAAAGTGAACATTGTTCATTTTCAATTGTTTCGTATCTTTGCAGCCGCAAATTTTAAACTTATAAAAACGAAAATAAATGAACATCCAGAATGAAAAAATGAATGATCAGATTGTGATTCTGACCATCGAAATTTGTAAGGAAGATTACGCAGAAAATGTAGAAAAAGCATTGAAAAAACAGCGTAGAGTGGCTCAAGTTCCCGGTTTCAGAGTGGGCAATGCCCCGATGCCGTTGATTAAAAAGGCATACGAAAAATCATTCATCGCTGACGAAGTGAACAGAATGATGTATGATGAATTGAACAAATTCGTCCATGAAAATAAAATTGACATCCTCGGCGAACCCATGCCGGTGGATGATAAAACCATCGTAGATGTTGAACATCCCGAAAAATTCGTCTTCACTTTCGAAATCGCATGCCAAAAGCCGTTCGAAATTGATTACGCAAAACTCCCCGAAATCACCTCTTACCAAGTTGCCGCTTCCGACGACGAAATCGAAGCTTTCATCATGGACCTTCGCAAACGTCACGGCAAATATTCCTCTCCCGAAACCATTTCTGCCGATGACTTCGTAACTGTCGAATTCGGCGAAAACAACAACGGTAACTTCTATACCAACGATTTGAACGAAGAAGGCAAGAAGCTTTTTATCGGCAAAAACCAAATGGAAGTCATTTCCGCCGACGTTAATACCATCTTCGCCGATGATAACAAATTGGCCTCCTTCCTCAAAACCAACGTGGAATTGCTCGACAAAACCAATGCCAACGTATTGGAAATGACCGTTAAGTACATCGGTCATCTCGACCCCGCCAACATCGATGAGGATTTCTTCAAGAAAGCATATCCCGACGGAACCGTTACTAGCGAGGAAGAACTTCGCAAAGTGGCTGCCGCCAAAGTCGAAGCTGAATACGTTCAGCACACCCAACGCAAATTCATGAACGACGCCATCGGCGCCCTCGTCGAAAATGTAACCGTTGAACTTCCGGAAGACTTCCTGCGCCGCTATATCCTTTACGCTCAGAAAGATATGACTGAGGAAAAATTGAACGAAGAATTCACCAACTATCTCAACTCCTTCAAATGGCAACTCATCGAAAACAAACTTACGAAGGATAACGACATTAAGGTTACCGATGCCGACATCAAAGAATATGTCCACAACTTCTTCCTTACCAATTACTTCGCTCAGTTCAGCGCAGATGACGTAAAAGAACGCATTGACGCTATCGTCAACGACACTTTGAAGAACAAAGAAACCGTTAAGAACATTTACGACCAATTGTTCGATGACGCCATCGGCAAAGTTTTGTTGAAAAACATGAAGGTTAAAACCAAGAAGGTGACCTTCAACGAATTTGCAGATGCCCTTTACGGACCGAAGGAAGAAACCACCGAAAAGAAACCGAGAGCAAAAAAGGCTGCAGCCAAGAAGGAAGAAACTGCTGAAACCCCGGCCGAAGAAAAACCGAAAGCCAAAAAAACTGCGGCTAAAACCAAAAAAGCAACCCCAAAAGCAGAATAATAAATGAACGAATTCAGAAACTACGCCGTTAAACACCACGGCATCTCAAGTTTGCATGTCGACAAATACATGTCGGCAGTTACAGATTATTTAACTCCCTACATCATCGAAGAACGTCCGATGAACATCACCCAACTTGATGTTTTTTCACGTTTGATGAAGGATCGTATCATCTTCCTTGGTGTTCCGATTGATGATGATGTTGCCAACATTATCCAGGCGCAGTTGCTGTTTTTGGAGTCTCAGGATTCAGAACGCGATATTCAGATTTATCTGAACTCCCCCGGCGGTTACGTCCATGCGGGTTTGGGAATTTATGACACCATGCAGTACATCCGCCCCGACGTGTCCACCATTTGCACGGGCATGGCAGCATCAATGGCCGCCGTGTTGCTTTGCGCCGGCGCCCAGGGCAAACGCTTCGCACTGCCACACTCCCGCGTTATGATCCACCAACCGCTCGGTGGCGCCCAAGGCCAGGCCTCTGACATCGAAATCGAAGCTCGCGAAATTCAAAAACTCAAAAAAGAACTCTACGAAATCATTGCCAAACACTCAGGTAAAGACTTCGACCAGGTTTGGAAGGATTGTGACAGAAATTACTGGATGATCGCTTCTGAAGCGAAGGAATACGGAATGATTGACGCAGTTCTCGGTAGAACAAAATAGTATGGCAAAACGTACGAAATCTGATGATTTTTGTGGCTTTTGCGGTCGCCCGACAGACGCGGGCGCTCAACTGATATACGGACTGACGGGCGCAATCTGTGAAGATTGCGTCCGAGCAGCCATGGAATTGGTGAACGACCGAAAAGCTTCAGCACGAGAAGGTGACGAGTTTAAGGTCAAACTGTTGAAGCCGACCGAGATAAAGGAAAAACTTGACCAGTATGTGATTGGCCAGAACGATGCCAAACGTGTGATTTCTGTAGCGGTTTACAACCACTACAAACGTATCATGTTTGCCCAAAACAATACCGATGATGTGGAAATTGAAAAATCCAACATCATCATGGTGGGTGAGACAGGTACGGGTAAAACATTGATTGCTAAGACAATAGCGAAGATGTTGGATGTTCCGTTCTGCATTGCCGATGCTACGGTTTTTACCGAGGCCGGTTATGTGGGCGAGGATGTTGAAAGCATTCTCACCCGCTTGCTCCAAGCCGCAGATTACGATGTGGCCAAGGCCGAACGAGGCATTGTCTTCATTGACGAAATTGACAAGATTGCGAGAAAAGGTGCCGACAACCCGTCCATCACCCGCGATGTCTCCGGAGAAGGCGTCCAGCAGTCGCTGCTGAAATTGTTGGAAGGCTCTTTGGTGAACGTTCCCCCGCAGGGAGGCCGCAAACACCCGGAACAGAAATTCATTCAGGTCAATACGCAAAATATTCTGTTCATCGCTTCCGGCGCATTCAACAGTCTCGACAAAATCATCGCCGAAAGAATGAATACCAATGTGATCGGTTTCAATACCAAGAGCAAAAACTTCGACAAGGAAAATGTTTTGCAATATGTTTCTGCTCAAGACATTAAGACTTTCGGTTTGATTCCGGAATTGTGCGGCCGCTTCCCCGTCATCACCCACCTGGACAGCCTGGATGCCGCCGCTCTGAAAAAAATTCTCGTAGAACCGAAAAATGCGCTCATCAAGCAATATATGAAACTGTTTGAACTCGACGGAATCACTCTGTCGTTTGATGATGCCGCCATTGATTATATTGTGGAAAAAGCTGTCGAACTCAAATTGGGCGCTCGCGGACTTCGCTCCATCATCGAAAAAATCATGACGAATGCCATGTATGAATTTCCCAGCATGAAGAAGAAAACGATGAGCATCACCATCGATTACGCCCGAGAACAGTTTGAACAATCGATTTACAAATTTTTGAATAATGATTAAAAAAAGTTTATGGGTCATGTTTGCCATCTTATGGATGACAAACATTTTGTTTTCTCAAAATGTTACGATTGATGTGACTTTGCTGCATAATAATTTCACCAAAGTGGAATTGCGCTCCGCCTACGATGACGGTCGCTCTGTGTTGGCCAGTTCCGATATCGTGAATGACCATTTCGTAATGAAAACCGCAGTCAAGGAAGAAGACCTTTATGCTCTCGATTTTCAAAATAAACAGATTTTTCTGCTATGTCTTCACCCCAATGATGTTATTAAGTTGACGCTTGATGGCGCTGATTTACAGGTCGTTCCTGCTGTTTCTGGTTCTGAGTCGGTACGGTTTTATAAAAAATTAACCGACATGTTCCGCTCTCGTCAAGTCATGGTTGACAGTTTGAACAACTTGCTGCAAAACAGTCCGGAACATGCTTATTTCACCAATTTCGCCAATCGTTTCCAACCTTTCAACAATTACACCACTTCGATGGCCGATGATATGCTGTCAGCTTCGGAAAGATGTGATTCCCTCATCGCATTGGTCAACGCCTACGCTCCGAAAGGCAGTGTGGATAAAAAACAGGCATCCCTCTTTATTACTTCCGCAGTGAAGGAAATGAAGGTGCTGAAAAACTATTATGCCACCTATTCGAACCATATTGCCAATGTCGTCCCAACGTATAAGAAAAATAATTTCGAGGCCATCAAGGGATATGACGAATTTGCCTTGACCTATTCCTCTTACATGAATACGGCCGACGATTTCAATGCCACCATTGAAACGCTGTTTGCCAATTATGTGGCGAAAGTCCAGGCCCTTTTGGATGATTATGACAATTTGTATTATGATGGGAAACTCGATAATGCGAAAGCACAGGTGGCTTTTGGCAATAGAATTGTTGCCATCGTAGATGAATATGCCAAAAGAGTTTCTGATTCCAAAGAAGCGTTGACGGCTTCTAACAACATCATTAAAACCATGGGCAGCAACCTCTTAAATCAGGCACAAACCGCAGTCCAAAACATGGTGGCCGGTTATCAGAAACAATTTGACCAATACAACAACAAAGTTTTTGCGGAATCCCGCCAGTTGATGGTGGACAACAAGAGCGACTTGACGGCGATGATGTTTCTTGACAACTTTGCCCAGGACAAAGCGTTGCAAACTGAGGTTCTTACCGCGTTGCATGAAAAATATCCTAATCACAAGTCGGTTTCTGAGCGTTGGAATAAGATCAATACTCCCGCCAACCGTACTGCTCCCGGAAATATCGCTCCTGAGTTGGCATTCAAAGATCCCGAAGGCAATGTCCGCAAATTGTCTGACTTGCGGGGTAATGTGGTGTTGGTGGATTTTTGGGCTTCCTGGTGCGGTCCCTGCCGTCGCGAAAACCCGCATGTGGTTGCCATGTACAAAAAATATCACGACAAAGGTTTTGAAGTTTTCAGCGTCTCTTTGGATAGAGATGCCAGTAGCTGGAAAGCCGCAATTGCCAAAGATGGCCTCTCTTGGCCAAACCATGTGAGCGATTTGAAACAATGGGGCTCTGAAGCTGCTAAGATTTACGGTGTGAGTTCCATCCCGTGCACGTTCCTGCTTGATCGCGAAGGCCATATCTTAGCCAAGGGCTTGCGTGGCGAATCCCTGACGGATGCCCTCCGACAAATTTTTGGTGAATAAAACCTGGGTGAATGAAAAAAGCGACCATCTTCTTGATCCTTTTTTCACTTCTCGGCTTTGTTAGTGCTCAAGACTTTGATTTTCAACGCACAACGATAGAGTCCGTGCAAGGGGATTATGTGTCTGTTGACCCTAACGGAAATGCTTATGTGGTCGATGGCTCAGTCCTTTATAAAGTTGACTCCGCAGGCCACCCGCTTTATACATTCAGCAATTCTTTATGGGGAAATATTTCCTCCGTTGATGTCGACAACCCATTGAAAATCATGCTTTTCTATTATGATGAAGCATTGATTGTCTTTTTGGATGAAAAATTGACACCCATCAGCGAGCCACTGGATCTGTTTGAACACGATTTCAAAAACATCACCGTGGCCACTTATTCAACCGATAATACCATCTGGCTTTATGATGTCGTGTTTCAAGATTTAATCAGTGTGAATTTTCACTTGAAGGAGTTGTCGCGCAATCATTTGACTTTGCCCTCTTTCAACCCCACGCAATTCTTTTCTTTGCAGGAAAAACAATTGGTAATGAATAATCCTTCAACCGGAATAATATTTTTTGATGCTTTCGGTACTTATTTGAAAACCTTACCTTTTGTTTTTCAGACAGTTAATGTGGATGCGTCTCATATCTATTATATAAAATGGAATCATATAAATGATGGTGTTGCAATTTATTCCAATGAAGCGCAGTTATGTATTTATGATTATGTAAAAATGGAGCTTCGGCAAGTTGATGTGCCGGCGGACGTTTCATCCGTTACAGCTCTTCATCGTAATCGTTTGTATTATATGGATAAAGAGAGAAAACTGAATATTCTCACAATAAAATAATGAAGAAACTCACGCTTATCTTCTTGATGCTTTTGTGCATTTCGCTTGCTTTTGGGCAGCGGAAAGGACGTGGGTGTGACTTCCAGATGTGGGCCGACTCTTTGGATCGTTTGCGCGCGGAGGCGATGACTGCGAGAACAGAAGTTGAACGTTACAGCCTCAATGACGATTTTATGAATTTGCTGGTGCTGACGCTTGACGAGGACAACTCTTTCAAGTTCGGTTGGGACTCTGTGAAAAATTTTTCGGTGCTTACTTCTCCCGACAATCTTTTCAAGATTTTCACTTGGTTCATTTATAAAGATGATTTCACGGTGGAAAATTTCGGTTTCATCCAAGTTTACAATGACGGACGAAAGAAATATGTGGTCTATCCACTGTTCGACCGCCGCGTGGTAATGGATTATCCGCAAACCACCGTTGGAAACCAAAACAAGTGGTTCGGCGCCGTATATTACAATATGATTCCGCTAAAAACCAAGAATAGAACTTATTACACTTTGTTGGGATGGAATGGAAATGATTTGTTCACCAATCAAAAGGTGATTGAAGTACTTTATTTCAAGTCGGACATGACGCCGGTTTTCGGGGCGAATGTTTTCAAAAAATAAAAGGAAAAAGCTTATCGAATCATTTTTGATTACGCTAAAAATTCCGTTTTTTCATTGAAATACGAACATCATACCTATGATGTCGGCACGGGCAAGCGCGATCCCAAAACGCATACCGTCGTTTATGAAACGATGAACGCGGACATGATTATTTTTGACGACATTGCCCCGATGGACGATTTTATGGGGAATGTGAGTGCATTCATGGTGCCGGAATCCAGTGTTAATCACGGATTTATACAGGACAATGGCAAATGGCTGTATATCGGCAGCGTAAATGGGCGCAATCCCGACAGAGAACGTCCTGCACACGAAATCAAGAAACGGGAGTATTATCGTCCGTAATTATTGCGCGGTCGCCAACGTAACCACGCTCACACGTGTGCCCTCAATCTCAAGTATCTTTTGTACTGCGGCTTCTGTCGTCGCTCCCGTGGTGAGGACATCGTCGCATACAATCACATGTTTCCCCTTGAGCGCTTCTTTGTCTCGTATTTCAAAAACATCCTTCACATTCTCCCATCGGCTGAATCTTGACTTTTTGGTTTGTGTCTCCGTGAAGGTGTTTCTGACTAAGATTTCCGTGTTGCAAGGAATCCCCAAACCGGCACTCAGCCCCTTCGCTATCCACTCACTCTGATTGTAACCTCTGATTTTCAGCTTCTTAGGATGCAATGGTATAGGAAGAATGTAATCTACATCGGAAAAAATATGCGTTTGTGCCAATTTCTTTCCATAGCGTTCCCCGATGTATGCTCCAATCTCTTTGTTGCCTTTGTATTTAAGTTGGTGTAAAATGTGTTGCACGGCATTTCCCTTTCTAAAAGAAAGAAAAGCCAGGGTGTTTTCCACCTTCGCTCGCCCGCGAAAAATATCGTTCAAAGGGTTGTCTCCCGTTTTATGGTAGTTCGTTTCGGGCAGGTGAAGAAGACAATTTAAGCAGAGATGTTGCTCATTTTCTTGTAGAATGTTTCCACAGCTAATACATAAGCGTGGGTAAAAGATTGATAACAAGTTGCTTAACAACTTGAATTTTTTTTTCATACCAAACAATTTTATAGTAATTTTGCAGTTGAATAAGTGCGCAAATATACTATTAATATGGAAACAACCAATTCATTCAATCAAAAAGACAGTAAAAAATTTGTTAATGAACATGCATCGCTTTTCGCAATCTTGACTTGTCTGTTTTTTGCAACCACTGTGCTTTTCGCCATCCTCTATTTCAGCAAAACTTCCGACTATCGTGAAGTGGTTCAGCAGGAACAGCAAAGCAGCCAGGACAATCAGGAATTGATTCGTCAGTTGGACTCTTTGAAGGCTGAACACGCCCGTATCAAGGCAGAAGCTGGGGCTTTGGCCGACTCACTCGCATCACAAGATAGCGTTATTATGGCGCAAATCGCTGAAATCGAAGGACATATGGCGCGACAGGCCGACTACAACCAAATCAAACGCAAACTTGACCGCGTACAGAAAATTTCTAAGGATTATGTTCACCAAATGGACAGCCTGATTACTATCCAACATGAATTGGAACAGAAGAATCAGGCATTAAGTACCGAGCTGACGCAGACGAAAGAGGCCAAAACCGCTGTGGAACAGCAGAATGTGGAATTGACCACCAAGATGAACGAAGCAGCCAAGCTGTCGGCCAATAACATCCGTTCCCGTTGCGTTTACAAGAAGAGCAACAAAAATCCGGAAGTTGAAACCAGCAAGGCGAGAGATGTGGAGCGTATCAAAACAACCTTTACGTTGGCCAAAAACACCTTGGTTCCGGCTGGAACTTACAATCTCTATTGCCGCATTTCCTGCCCGGGCGACGGGCACGTGTTGTGCCAAGGCAAGTCGGATGCATATTCCTTCGACAACAATGGACAAAAACTCCAATATTCTGTGAAAAAAGCGGTTAACTACGTCAATAACGCTGAAACGGTGACCATGTACTGGGATATTTCAGCCCAAGACCAAAAGAACCACAAACAGTTGGTGGGTACCTACATTGTTCAGATTTTCTCCGACAATGGTCTGCTGGGTGAAACCCGTTTCACTTTGGAATAAAATCACCCCAGAGTATTAAAAAGGGTTGCTTTCTTTTTAAGAGGGCAACCCTTTTTTCGGTTAAACGGTTAACGTCGGTGAAATGGTTAACGTGGGTTAAGCGGTTTCAAATTTTCAGCTACCAGCTTCCGCCGCCGCCACCGCCGCCGAAACCTCCTATGCCGCCGAAACCGCCGAAACCGCTGCCGCCATCGTATCCACCACTGTATCCGCCGCCATACCCGCCACTGTTGCTGTTGTTATTGCTGTTTCTGGATGAGCTGCCGGACAATAATGACAGCAGAAGCAACCATTTCCACACATTGCGTCTTCTCTTGTCATCGTTGTCCCCGTTATTGCGGTTGTTGCCTTTGAAAAGAATGATGACGAACACCATGATGCTTGCCAATATCACAATGGCACTGATAACTTCTCCAACTGTATTTGTTTTATCGCGTTGATAGGAAATTTCTCCCGCGACAATGGGCAGAATGGTGTTGAGTGCGGCATTGATTCCTCCGTAATAATCATTATTCTTAAAGTAGGGAATCATGGTGTCATTAGCAATGTCATTGGCGACAATGTCGGGCAGGACGCCTTCCAAGTCGTATCCGACCTCGATGCGGACTTCGCCTTTGGTGTCGGTTTTGGGTTTGATAAGAATGACGACGCCGTTGTTTTTGTCTTTGCTCCGCACGCCCCATTTGTCTCCGATTTCGTATGCGAATTCTTCCGCTGACATGTCATTCAACGAGTTGACGGTTACCAGGCAGATGACGTTGCTGGTACTGTCGTTGAAGGCCACGAGGCGCTGTTCCAACTCGCTGATTTGCGGTTTGGTGAGAACGTGGGCGAAGTCATTCACCAGGCGTGGGGGATTGGGAGCCTTCGGAATTTGGGCGAATGCAGCCAGAAAGGTGAAAATCAGCAAGAATGTTGCCGTGAGTTTTTTCATGCACTTCCTTAGTCAAAGTTGAATTCGATTTCGGGGGCTTTTTCTGCGCCGGGAGTTGCTTCAAAATAGGCTCGTTTTTCAAAGCCAAACATGCCGGCAACCATGTTTTTGGGGAAAACGCGGATGGCTTTGTTGTAATCTTGTACCGCTTCATTGAATTTTTTGCGTTCAACGGCAATGCGGTTTTCCGTTCCTGCTAACTGTGCCTGCAAATCTTGGAAGTTCTTGGTGGCTTTCAATTCTGGATAGCGTTCAATCGTAACTAAAAGTCGGCTGAGGGAGGAGGAAAGTTGGTCTTGTGTGGCCTGGAATGCCTTCAATTGTTCCGGTGTCGCATTGGCCGGGTCAACAGTAACGGAAGTCGCTGCAGCACGTGCGTTTACTACTTC
The DNA here is from genome assembly GCA_024400785.1 of Bacteroidales bacterium. GTDB lineage: Bacteria > Bacteroidota > Bacteroidia > Bacteroidales > WCHB1-69 > UBA1756. Next base: position 5,760 of record JAKSME010000025.1, on the reverse strand, counting down.
GGTAAGGGTGCTCTTTTCAAAATCAGCGGCACCTTTGACGGTGGCAACCAACTGCGGAACCAAGTCGGCGCGACGCTGATAAACATTCTGTACCTGAGCCCAACTTTCGGCTGCTTTTTCATCTTTCCCAACCAGTCCGTTGTACATACCGATGAAAGGCACAATGATTAATAAAATAATACCACCTACGATGGCTAAGATGATAATGGCTCTTTTACTCATAACTATTTGATTTTTAATTAATTTCTACCTGTATTTTGAAGATAAGCTCGTTTCTTGACTTGAAAATCGACGAAGGCTTCGGTGTAACTGTCAGTGCTTTGCTGTAGCATGGATTGAGCATTCAGCAGGTCGGTGAGGGTGGTGGTGCCGGCCTGAAAAAAGTCTTGTTGCATTCGTAGGTTTTCATGGGCCAGTTCGATGGATTTCTGTGCAATTAGCAGTTGCTGATAGGCTTCAGCCACTTCATTCCACGCCTGTTGGATTTGTACCGCCATGAGTTGTAAGTTGTTATCTCGTTCGTTGCGAGCAATCTGTTCATTGATACGGCATTGGCGGATGGCATGTGTGCCGCCCCACCAGTCGGAAATGGGGACGGTGACCATACCGAAAACCAATCCGAAATGGTTGGAGGAGGTGTTGTTATCGTTGACTTTGAAATAAGGGACATTATAGCCGGCGCCCACCACAGCTTGGGGCAAATATTCCCCGATTTTCATTTGGGTTTGCAACTCTGCGGCTTGAACTTGTATGTCAAGTAATTGTGTCTCAGTTCGTTGTAGAATACCTTGTTGGGTTTCGATGAAGAGATTTTCGGGTTCTGTGGGCATGTCAAGGTTCTCATCTGCGATGTCGAAGTCGGCCGCGGGAAGTTGGGCGGTTTGGTATAGGATGGCTTTATAGGTTTTTATCCCGTTCAAAACGCGGATTTTCCCGGAGGCAAGTTCCTGTTGTTTGAGTTTGACTTGGAGCTGGTTGTTGGAAGTGGTGACACCAGCCGCCACCGCAGCGTCTACATCATGTCCAATCCGCGTGAGTTGCCGGTCCAATGTGTCCAGCAATTCCAGTTTCTTCTGTAGGGCGACAATTTGCCAATAATAGTATTCAACTTGCTGACACACTTCATCTTCTGACATTTGTGCTTGGAGTTTGGCCGCTTCTACGCCCAGTTGGGCCAGCTGGTTCCCACGTACAATTCGCATTCCTGCAAAAAGTGGCTGTACTGCCATCACGTTACCGATAATTCCCCCTCGGATCATTTTTATCGGGATTGGAGGCAGGTCGATGGAGATGGAAACAGGGGAGAAAAAACTCGTTTGGAATGTTCCCAGGTCAAAATCGGAGTTGATGAGGTAGTCGGTGGCCCAAAAGCCGACGCCACGGGCGGTGACATTTGGAAAATATTTGGTGAAGGCTTCTTTTTTCAACTCTTTTGCACTTTCAATCGCCAACTTTTTATTTTGGAGGATGAGGTTCCCTCGAACAGCTATGGCTTTGCAACTATCTAAAGTATAGATGGTTTGTGCAGTCGCGGAAGCCGCAATCGCTAAAATGAAAGTGAGTGTGAGAAACCAATTTTTCATGCCGCAAAATTACAAATTAATAGCGGGATTTTGCTACCACATTCAACAAATAAGTGCGTGGATTTGTTCGCTTGTTTTTTATTTTGTCCTACTAAAATCTTTCCAAAAACGTAATGGAATAAGTCGCGTAATTACGGCGATGATGCAGGCGAGAATGGCGCAAATGAGTAATGCCCAAAGGACCTTTCCTGTGAAATATTTTGCAAACAAGAGGGCCGTTGGGATGAGTATGATAGTGAAAATCAACGCTTTGAGAATTGGAATTTCTTTGATGGGGATGTGAAGCTGCCGGAAGGCGATGCCAGTTTGAATGATGGCCATGACTGATTGTGTGGACAAACTGGCGATGGCGGCGCCGCGCGCGTGCAGCAGCGGGATGAGAATGACGTTGACCAGCAGATTGACGACGATGCCGATGACGGCGGAAAGGTTCAGCAGTTTCATGCTCCCGTTGGCGGTGAGCAAAGTGCCGAAAATATAGGTCATGGAAATGGGTATGATGCAAGGGATAAGGAAGGTGAAAACAGCCGCGCTTTCAGCGACATGTTCATCATAAAGAAGGTCCAATACGGGCATTTTGAAACAAAGAAGGAGAGTGGCAGAGGTGACGGCAAAGAAAAAAAGGAGCGAAAACGCGCTGTTGATGATGCCGCCGAGATATTCTTTTTCTTTAAGCATTTTGGAAAATAGTGGGAGAAGGATGACAGAGAAAAGGTAGGCGATCATGGTGAGTGCGTCGAGGAGACGAAAAGCGGAAGCGTAAATGCCCGCTTCAAAGGTGGAGATTTCGCCAGGAAGAAGCCGCTCAATCATGACGGAGTCGATGCGGTTGTAAAAGGCCATGAGTAGGTAAAGCAGTGCGAAAGGGAAACTTTTTTTGAGAATCATGAGGAAGAAGGCCCCATTCCACGAGAGTTTACGCATGTGGGATTTACTCAATACAACTGCAAGTGCGGTGAGCGCAGCTACCGAGTATGCGGCCGTTTGTGCGTAAATGAAATATTCAATGGAGAAATTTGTCTTTAACACATTGGTCCATAATAGAATACCGCAAATAACAATCATGAGTAGGCGGTCAAGGACCGAGAGCACGCTGTCGGTTTTAAACATCAGCAGTGCGGAAACATTAGAGCGGAGATAGAGGATGAAGGTGTTTAAAAACTGGTTGATGGCCATCCAAAACAGCAGCTTGAAGTGAAGCGAATCGTAACCGATGATGGCGGCAACGGCAAAGGTAACCAGCAGGTAAGCCGCTCCAAGCAGCAGTTTAAGCACGATGATGCCTGAAAGGTGTTTGGAAAGAAGTTGCGTATGGCGGGCAATATTGCGGTTGTTGAAGTTTGTGATGCCCATGTCAAGCACCACGTTGAAAATATAGGTGAAGTTGAAAATGGCGAAATAAAGACCGTACGCCGCAGCACCCACCCGATTTTGCACGGCAACGTCAATGCCCAAAATCCAAAACGGCTTCACCAGCAGGTTTAGGAAAATGAGGATGGCTATGTTGAATACAAAATCTTTCTGTTTCATTTCGATGGCAAAATTAAGATTTTTTTGCAGATTTTGTCTCGCTCTTCGCTGGCTCTTTCAGTAAATCGGTTCCCGCTAACGCAATGCGGATCATTCCGTAGCTGATATTTCCTTCCAATGCCTCGAAAATCTCCTTCACAGAAATTTCCTGGCGGGCCAGCTCGCGGATGTTTTCCGCAACATCCTCGTCTATAAAACCCTTATTGGGAATGAGTCTCTCATTGATGCAGCGGGCGATGTGCCCTTCGATGGTTGTGGCCGCCATGCCGCGCAATTCCGCAATTTCTTCGAAAGTGTGTCCGCTGGTGTATAAGTCCAAGGTCTGGATGTGCGAGGGGATGGCTTCCTCTCTTTTGCGTTTTTTCTCTTCTTTTTCCTTCTTTTGGGCTTCTTTTTTGGCTTTCCGTTCTTCCTGTTTCCGCCGTTTTTCTTCTTCTTTAAAAATATCTTTAACAGAAAATGAGTAGGTGGGCATTCTGAAATTGTCTCTCAACTTATAATAACCTTCTGTGGTATAATCATTTACAATTCCTTTGATGAGATGCCGTTTGAGCGTTAAGTCGCTAAAAAGCATTTTCAGCATTTCTTTGTACTCTTTCGACAGGTCGGTATCGAAAATTTCGGCGGGGGAGGTTGTGCAACGTTCTATGAGTGGGGAGAGTTCTTTTTTGAAATAGTCAGCAGCGGCAGTCAGACGTTCTACAAGCTTGTCGGTAGCGCTGGCATATAATTGATGAATTTGAATCTGAAAGGTGTCGCCCACTTTTCTCAAGTTGGCGATGTCGCGCCTCAGGTCGGTGGCATGATCCACACCCTCTGTGTTGACTTTGTTGCTGTTTCTTGTGAGTGTAGCCAGCAGCTGGGCACTTTGTCCGTCGGCAAATTTGAAGTCGTACACGCTCTTCAGCACCTGTTCGTCGTATTCGGCGCGGGCCTGTTTCAACTGCTCGCGCAACTGTGCGGTCGGCAACTTCTGTTGCGCATATCGCACCACCGACTCGTCCACGTACAAACTTTCCCGTCGGATGGTACTGGTGAGCACCAGCCCTTCCAATGTGCGACAACGGCTCAAAGCAACATAAACTTGCCCGGACGAAAAGGCCCATTCCGCATCTACCACCGCCTTGTCGAAGGTGAGGCCTTGGCTTTTATGTATCGTTATGGCCCAAGCCAGTCGCAACGGCAACTGCGTGTAAGAACCCAAAGTCTGCTCTTCAATCTGTCCCGTACTTCTGTTAACATTGTAACGAATGTTTTCCCATGTCTCATGACTGACTTCTATGGGTTCGTCGTCGCCATCACATAGAACCTTAACATGCTCTTTGTCAATGCTATATACTGTTCCAATCTTCCCGTTGAAGTAGCGTCTCGGCTGTTTGGTATCGTTGGCGATGAACATTACCTTGGCGCCTTCTTTCAACTCCAATTCCGGGTCGTTGGGATAGGTTTTTTCAGGGAATTCACCTTCGATGATGGCGTCGAAAACATACTTTTTTGTTTTCAATCGCCGCATCTCCTTGGTGTTGATTTGATTGGCGCTGGCATTGTGTGTGGTAAGGAAGATGTATTCCGGATGCTTTGAGAGTTTGAAGTTGGGAATATAGCGGCTTTGAAGTAGAGCCAACCCTTCTTCGGTGAGTTTGTCATTGCGGACTTCATTCAGAAGTTTCACGAAATCAGCATTTTGCTGTCGGAAAATCTTGTCCAGTTCGATGTAGATGGGCGGTTGTTGTTGGACCACGTAACTGTCGAAGAAGAAAGGGGAGCGGTAGTAATTGTGGAGGAGGTCCCACTCATCGTTAACGGTGACGGGTGGAAGTTGGTATAGGTCTCCGATGAAAATAACCTGCACACCGCCAAAGGGTTCGGCCGGGCGAAATCGGAAGTGCCGAAGGATGGCATCCACGGCATCCAACACATCCGCGCGTACCATGCTGATTTCATCAATTATCAGTATTTCAAGCTGTTGCATCACCTTGCGGCGAATGTTGGTCATTTTGATTTTGCTAATCAGGTTCCGCCGACCTTCGTCGGTTGGAACAAACGGGGTGAAAGGCAGTTGGAAAAAAGAGTGCATGGTGACGCCTCCCGCGTTGATGGCAGCAACCCCTGTGGGCGCAACAACGGCAATCTGTTTGCGCGTGTGCAAACGAAAGTTTTTCAAAAAGGTGGTTTTCCCTGTGCCGGCTTTCCCAGTAAGAAAAATAGTGCGAGAAGTGTTCTCGCTGAAGTCTTCTGCTATGTTGTAAATGGTAGTCATGAAAGAACCTAAATCATTGTCAATTAGTCGTTAGCAGTGCCCGACTATTTCTTTTTCTGCACAGAAAAACCAAATTTCCCGAGGATTTTTCCCAAGTTATAATAATGCCCATTGGAGTAAGCAACCAGGTTCGCGCGTTCTAAATGCATTTCCCCTGTCTTGTTATCGAACAGCGTTTCATTGGCATAGACAGCGACCACTTCTGCCAAAAACATATCGTGGGAACCCAACGGGATGACTTGTTTCACCACGCATTCCAAATTTACGGGGGCTTCGTAGATGATGGGGGCTTTCACCACACTGCCCCGAAGAGGGGTGAGGTCTGTTTCTAAAAACTTGTTGTATTTTTTGCCAGAACGCACACCGCACCAATCGGTTCGCTCGGTT
>JAKSME010000024.1 GCA_024400785.1 Bacteroidales bacterium | reverse complement strand
ACTTGTGGAAACTTGTATACAACACGCTCGAGCAAAATCCATCTCAGGCCCAACGACTCAAAATCAAAGTAACTGTCCACACTCCCAAGGTGCTGATACCCAAATTGATTGTCGAGGTGCTCGAAAAGTTGGAAACCAACTATATCGATTATTCGAATCCTAAACTTAGAACAGACAACAGGAACATTATCGCTGTAAAAGAACAGTACGAAGCTTGGCAGCTGGCCGCATTGCAGAATCCACAAACCGACACATTGGTGGTTTGCGAAGACTCCGCTCGATTGAACAACACGCTCAAAGGATTGAGGGGGGAAGCTTTCGACATTGAGAACTCCCAATGCATCCATCCGACAGACGACATCACCAACCAGCTGGACCCGCCCCATAAAATCGTATGGTTCGACTGTGCCGGGGAGACTGGGGCTATTTACAAATTCGGTTTTCTCACCCATGCGGAAATAGCAGAACTCCAAACACTCGGTCTAAAGCTGCCGACACACGAAGAATTGTCGAAAGCCCGGCAACTTTGGATAATCTCTCTGCTCAACCGGGCAGAAAGCGTCGATTTCATCGTTCCCAAATACAAAAACGGAGAACTCCTGTCGGAAAATGCCATGGTGACAGAGCTCAAACACAATGGCATGAAACCACAACCTCCCAAAGGCTTTGTTCTGACAAATGAAGCAGACGTGATTTCTTTTTTCCCAACAGACTATATCAAACTGAATTCCAATCACATCCGCACATTGGACAAAGGGAACGACAGTCCGTCTTCCATGGAAACACTGTTCCAACGTCCCTTTGATTTTTTCATGGAGAAAATGCTCGACCTCAAAGCCCCGGAAGACGACTGCGATGACAATCTGAGTAACGTGAAGGGCAAGGTGGCCCACAAAGTGGTTGAACTGATGTTACAAAATCACAAAGGGGATCGAGATGGATTTATGGGCGAATTTAATAATTATGACAGTTTGCTTGACGCCGCCCTCAATGCGGCCGGGGAACTTTTGAACGCACCTGAGAATAAAAACGAGCTGGCTATCTTTAAGCAAGAACTCAACGAAAGTCTCAAAACATTATGCAATCTCATTGAGAAGTTAGAGCTCGTCCCGATGGAGTGTGAGAAAGAGCTTTCAACCAAGTTCGACTTCGTTAACAAGCCCCACGGCTATATCGACATGGTTTTGAAAGACAAAGATGGCAAGTGGGTGATTTTTGATTTTAAATATTCCAAGAAAGATACATACAAGAAATACCTTGAAAACAATCAGAGTTTGCAACTCACTTATTACACTCATGCGTTACCCAAAACAGCTGGTGGAGAGGTTGCATGGTGTGGATATTATCTTTTTCCCAAACAAACACTTTACACACAAAACGACTCGTTAAAGGGCATCGACAATGTTGAAGTTGTCACACCGGTAACGGGAGCACCGACAGAAAGTGAATTTTGGGAAATGGTCAAAAGCACCTACGAAGCGAGAATGAAAGAAATCGATGATGGGAGTATCGAAGAGGGAGAAGGTTTCGACATCAAAAAATTGAGGATTAGTAGTGTGGAAAAAACTATCGAGATAGAGGGCGACTACATACACAAGGATAAGAAGTCAACCGATTTTTGCAAATATCCATCCGAAGATGCCCTCATTCGGAAGCCCACTTCCCACACCATTCTTAAAAACCACTTAAAATAATCGGAACATGGATAAAATATTATATATCAGTGCGGGCGCTGGCAGCGGGAAAACCACCAAAATCGTTAATATGCTGGTGGATATTTTGAAAAATAATAAAGACATCAAAACCTCCAACATCATGATGACCACCTTCTCTCGCGCAGCCGCCTTTGAAATGAGAGAAAAAACCCGCCAGGGGCTGCTGAAAGAAGGGTTGGTAGACAAGGCCTCCGAGTTGGATGCCGCCTCCATCGGCACCATACATTCGGTTTGCCTGAAATTTTTGAAAAAATATTGGTATCATGCCCATATCAGCCCTGAACCCAGGCAGTTGGAAGAGAACGACTTCAAATTATTTGCTGACAAAAGCATTAATAAGTTGGTGTCAGACAATGACATACAGCAATTTGAGAATTGGCGCAAAGTGTTGGGATTGACGAAAGGATTATACTCCGAAGATGACACCACCTATTGGCGCGATTTGCTCAAAACAATGGTGCAGAAAGTAAGATACTACAACATTACAAACCTCACAGAAAGCCGTACACTTTCCAAAGAAGCCATTGAACAATGTTTCGCCAATCATCGATTCTACCAAGTCACTTACGATTCGATGAAAAAAGAGTACCTCAAAGAAAATAGAAAAGATGTAAAAAATGACGGGAAGCTGACAGCCAATGCCCAAAAACGGGAAACCGCCATCAATAACTATGACCCGGTTACCGCCGGATACAAGGACTTTCCCAGTTCCAATGCGGCTTGCATAAAGAATATCAGCAGAGAAATGGAGCTTTTTGTGAAATCCGAGCTCATCTTCACTGATGAAAAAAGAGACGTTCTGATTGATATTGAAGAAAAACTATTTGATATTTTAGAGCAATGGATAGCGGACTTCGACACATTCAAAAAAGAGAACCACTTACTCGATTACAACGATATGGAACTCTTATTCAAGGATTTGCTGAAAAATAAGGAAGTCTGCGAAGACATTAAAAATCAGTACAAACTGATTATGGTGGATGAGTTTCAGGATTGCAATACAATACAGGTAGACATATTCAAACAGCTATCGGATTTGGTGGCGAAAAGCTCTCCCCTGCCCTCTTCCTCCATTTGGGTTGGCGACCCCAAGCAGGCCATCTATGGTTTTCGCGGTTCGGACACGGAACTCACCAAATCCATCGGCGACGAAATTCACGACAAAGAAGACAAAAAAGTTCGCGGTTTCAATACAGAGGCGCTGGAGTACAGTTTCCGCTCTCGGAAAGGTTTGGTGGATTTTGCCAACAAAATTTTCCTCCCCATCTTCAAAAGTCGCAATTTCAACATGATTGAGAAAGAGATTACCTTGCAAGCGGGACGACTGCCGGGGAAGATGTCCAGTGACGACATAAATCCCAACCAGAAAGCCCTACTGCAATGGGAATTTTCTAAAGGGAATGAAGAAGACAGAAGTTTTGCGCTGGCGGAACGGATAAAATCCACCGTGGAAGCCGGGAAATATAAAGTACAATCCAAGAAAGATGGAACAGTGAATCCTTTACAATACAAGGATATTGCTGTTCTGTGCAGAAGCAACACTGCCGTGTCGAATGTGGCCAACAGCATGCTCGAATTGGGCATACCGGTTTGCGCTCCTGAAGCCGACATCTTCTCCAGAATTGAAGTCCAGCTGGCGTTGGCGTTGATGCAATATGCTAAAAAACCTGCCCGAAGGAGACATTTACGCTTCGATATCATCCACCTCCTCAAAAACGAATCCACAGAGGACATTTTAAACGAATATGTGCAATTCATTCAGGGGAAAGTAAAAACAGAAACCGGGGAAAGCGGTCATACCTATAAATGTTTCCCCGAGTGGCGCAATGATGATGAACTGATACAGTTGGTGGAGACCATTTCCAAAGAATGTTATGCCAAAAACATGCACGACACTCTGGCCACTTTCGTGGACAGACTCCGTCTGTTTGACGTGGTGAACCGTTGGGGCAGTCCCGAAATCCGCAAAGACAACATCACCAACCTGCTTCAACAAGCCGCTCGATACGACACGCACTGCGAACAGATGGGCCAAAAGGACGACCAGCAGAAATTCTCCACCTTTGTCCAATATCTCATCGATAACGGCACAAAGACCGGGCAGGACTTAGACCGTGATGCCGTAAAAGTCATCACATACCACAAATCCAAAGGGCTTGACTGGCCCATGGTGGTTCTCTATGAGCTGAACAACAAGAATTTCGACACCGCCAAGATTGTCAAAAGAGAGTTTTGCGGAGTAAAAGAACAAAAGAAAATTGGTGGTGGTTATTGGTTAAGAGTATTTCCTCCCATGGGGAAAATGATTGACAAGGATGGTGCTGAAATTTTGAGCGAAGAACCATATTTTGATACAGTCCGCAGCAGAACGCTGAAAGAAGAAACCCGTCTGTTGTATGTGGGTGTAACCCGAGCCCGCGACATCCTCGTATTCGCAACAGAATTATCCGTAGCGAAAAAAGAAACAAAAATCAAAACCGATTGGTTGAACAATATTGTTGGAGCTGAAAACGACGGAATTGGCACAGGAGAACTCTTAACATTGCTTACCAACGAAGAAGATTCCACAAAAGATGGTAAAAAGACAGTCGTCTCAACATCTAACAAATATCAAGAGATTGACATTACGAAACTCACGGCAAAAGTCGCCTCGCAGAAGCACCTGGTCAATCCCAGTACTGTGAAAATCCCGGCTGCAACTTACAGCGACATACAGGTTATAGACATTCCCGGAGCCCAATTCTTGGTAAACCGGCCGGAAGAAGTGAGGATGAGCACCATCGGAACTTGCATCCACAACATCTATGCGGCTTACAACCCTGACATTCTCAAAAACGAATCAGAGAAGATGGCGGGAGGCATCATCAACGCATACGGGCTCAACGGTGTGATTGCGGCCCAAGACGTCATCCAGGCCATCCGGCTGCTCTACCAAAAGCTGGAGGAAATGTTTGGCAAAGCGGAATCCATCGGCCATGAAATTCCGTTCCGACTTCCCATGGATGACGACCAACTGCTGCATGGGGAAATCGATTTGCTTTGGGAATCCGGGAACAACGAGGTGATACTCATCGACTTCAAAAACATTGAAAGTGAGACGCCGAATCCGGATCACTACTTTTCGCAAATGGCGGCCTATGAGAAAGCCATTGCGGCGGCGAAGCTGAATTGCAAGGCCATCGTACTGTTCTATGCCAACCATGGGAAAATGGTCGTTTTGAAAAAGCGATAAGGCATTTCGTTGAATTACCGATTCTCCTTTCCCCCATTTTTTGTACTTTTGCCGCCTCAAATTGCTAAATTTCGCAATTGGGTTTTGTGCATGGTAAAAGACTATTCATCCTACGGTCCAGCATACAGAAACTTCAAGGTCAGGGAAGATGTTTTTGTTCCCGAACCGGTGGCGGATTTTTCCGGTGAAAATCCCTTTACAAAAATGGCAGCCATCCGCGGAAAGAGCAAAGACATACCATTTGATGGAACCTACACCTATCTGGACAAATCCCTCAAATTCAAAATATCGAGATTTCTCGTCTATCTGGCCACATGGGTATTGGCCTTTCCGGTGAACCGGATTCGTTTCGGTTTGAAGATAGAAGGACGCGAGAAAATACGCAAGAACCGCAAACTTTTTGCCAACGGTGTGATGACCGTTTGCAACCATGTTCACCGGTGGGACATGATTTGCGTTTTGCAGGCGATGCGTTACCGCAAGGCGTGGATTCCCATGTACGCGCAGCCGTTCAACGGGAAGGACGCGTTCAACATGAAGTCCATCGGCGGCATAGCCATTCCCGAGAGTTTCAGCGGTCTGCGAAAATTCGACGAGGCGCTGAACGAGCTGCACGACAAGAGGCAGTGGATACACATTTTTCCAGAGAGTTGCAGTTGGAAGTTCTATTCCCCGCTCAGGCCGTTCAAAATCGGCACATTCAACCTGGCATACAAGTACGCCCTACCCATCATACCGATGATGATTTCGTTCCGTCCGCGCACCGGATGGCGCAAACTTTTCGGCAAGGGCGAACCGCTGGTCACCCTCCATGTGGGAGATCCCATCGTGCCCAACCCCGAGGCTCCGCGCAAAGAAGAGGCCGCCCGCATGCGCGACCTCGCCCACCAAACCATGCTCAATATGGCCGGCATAGTCTCCAATCCGTGGCCGTCTTCCATCGATTAATATCTTCTCACAATGAACAACATCATCGATCCCGTACCCGTAAAACTATTAAAATCAGAGCTTACCAAATCCAAAAAGCTTGAAGATACCAACAAGGGGCACAACGAACTTTACATCGTTTCGTGGCAAGATTCGCCCCACGTGGTCACAGAAATCGGACGACTGCGAGAGATTGCCTTCCGCAATGCCGGCGGTTCCACGGGCAATGCCATCGACCTGGATGAATACGACAAGATGGAGAAGTCGTACAAACAGCTGATTGTTTGGGATCCCGACAACGAGGCCATCATCGGCGGCTACCGCTTCCTGCTGGGCTCTGATGCGGTGATTGACGAAAAAGGCCAACCCATTTTGGCAAGTTCCCACCAGTTTCGTTTTTCCCAAAAATTCATTGATGAATACCTGCCGCACGTCATCGAACTCGGACGCAACTTCGTGGCTCCGGAATACCAAAGTTCCAAGCACGGTGCGAAGTCCATTTTCGCAATGGACAATCTGTGGGACGGCCTCGTCGCCATCATCATGAAACATCCCAACGTACTCTATTTCTTTGGAAAAATCACCATTTTCCCCTCTTACGACCATCTTTCCAGAAACCTCATCTACCATTTCCTTTGGAAACATTTTGGCGACAAAGAAGAGCTCGTCCGTCCATGGGAAAACCAGACGGTAATGCCCGACTCCGACCCGGCCCTGATGGACTTGGTGCTCAACAAAGATGATTTGATGGAGGATTACAAATTGCTGAAAGCGGCTGTGCGGACGCGAGGAGTGAATGTGCCGCCGAATGTTACCGCGTACATCTCCGCGACACCGGAGATGCTGATGTTCGGAACGGCTTCCAACCGCCTGATGCACAATATTGAAGACACAGCCATCCTCATTCCGTTCGATGAAATTTATCGCGAAAAAAAACGCCGCCACATCGGGGCCTACATCCGTTTCTTCCACAACGAGATGCGCCGCGACAAAGGTCCACACTCACCGGAAGAAGAAGACCTGATGATTGACCACTGGCTAAACATGCGAGCCCGAAAAGTAATACGCATGCTTAGGAAAAAAAACAGGAACAGTTAGCTTTCATTTATTTTCCGACATCCCTCAGACGGTTTGTATAAGCGAAGAAAACAAAGACCTTTATGAACAAAAACGGTTTTTGTTTTGTTATCGCAATATAAACCTATAAAACCCCACAACTATGAAAAACAAACTTTTGACATTCGCGTGCGCATTCTGCCTGATGGGACTATGCGCGTGCAACAAAGAACCGAAGCCCGATGTTACCACCGTCAATTCGCTCGATTTGGACCGATATTTGGGCAAATGGTACGAAATCGCTCGCTTCGACCACAAATTCGAGCGCAACCTGGTAGGCAGTACGGCGGAATACTCCTACCGCGATGACGGACTGATTCGGGTTCTCAACTCCGGTTACAAAAACACCCTTGATGGCGAGTTCAAGCAGTCGGAAGGCAAGGCGCGGCGCCCCAATGCCGACGAGCCGGGCAAGCTCGAAGTGGCCTTCTTCGGCAACTTCTACGGTGACTATTACGTGCTGGAGCTGGCCGATGACTACCGCTATGCCCTCGTGGGCAGTAAAACCAACAAGTACCTTTGGATTTTGAGCCGCACACCCGAGATGACAGAGGATGACCTCAGCTTTGTGCTGCAAAGAATCCGAGAGCGCGGGTACGACGAGTCGAAACTCATCTGGGTGAAGCAAAAAACGGAATAAATCCAAAATCACCCTGTCCGGTTTCCCCTTTCCAGAATGTTAAAGCAGCGGCAGACTGTCGCTGCTTTTTTTCATTGGGATTTTGGTTTCCCTTTGTTTGCTCGCCATCATCGACCTGGTGGTGGGTTCGACACACAACGACGACGCAAACCTCAACACACTGATGCTCAGCGCGAGCATTCTGCAATCGCCAACATTGAACAATAAAATTGTGAAAATTACGCATTTTTTCGACCTTTGAGCCCAAGTTTCTCCCCCTTTTCATCGTTTTATTGTAAAAATGTTGTTATGAAATTTCGTATTCCCATTTTCCTGCTTTGCTTATTGATAGGCGCAACGGCTTCGGCACAGCACCTCAGCCAAAAGAATTACCAGAAGAAGATTGTAAAGGATATGAAATTCATAAAAATTTCTGATTCAATTTATTACGATAAGAATGAAATTTGCAATCTGGATTGGATGGAATATCAATTCTGGTTGGAAAAGGTTTATGGGAAAGATTCGCCAGAATATCGTGCTGCCTTGCCCGACAAGGAAATCATCCGGCAGCAGATGCCGCTCGTTGAGCCGGATGTCTATCTGCATTCCCCTGCCTACATTCACTTGCCCGTCTTTGGCGTGAATACGGAGCAGGCCCGCGCCTACTGCCGCTGGCGCACCGACCGCGTTGCAGAGTTTATCTTGGTGAATATGAAACTGTTGGAATGGAATCCCGAACAAAATCCCAACAATTTTTTCACCCTTCAAAACAACAACGGACTTCCCGCCGACCTGCGCTGGCTGATTTTCTCGCTGCCAGCGGAAACGATGGAAACGAGCTACGGATTCCGCTGTTGTGCGCAGTGGCGGTAATTTTCGAACTTAAAATTATCCCTTTTCGTCTTGCGGATTGATAGGTGGAATCTTCCGTGAGACGTGGAAACGGTTAGCGTCGGTTAAACGGTTAATTGGATGAAGGGGCGAAGGGACGAAGGGGCGAATGACGCCTGACGACGTGATAGAGGAAATGCGCAGGAAATTTTTCGTCCGCGAATTTACGACTCATTCACTCAAAAAGCACGATCTGTTGTGCGTCGGGAACGTCCTGCGTTTGCGTGCGCAACGTGCAAAGGCGCTGTTTCGGAGTCAGAGAGTGGCGACGGCAGACGTTGCGCGCCTCCACTTCGCCCGCCAGCCGGAAATACCGCCGGAAACCCATTAACGGATCGCCGCCGCGCGCAAAGTTCTCTTCCTCCTGAATAAGATGCTGAACTTCGTGCAGCAAAATGCCTTCGGTCTGGTGATCGAACGGCGAGTTGGCCGTGCCCATACACACCATCATTCCATAATTCCCAGGGTCGAAATAGCCGGAAAACCTATGCGTAGGCGCGTACAACGAAAAGAGCCGGAGCCGCTCAAAGGCCGGATATGCGACGAGCAAAGCTGTGTCGTTCATACAAAAACGGATGTTGATGGGCTCGCCGAAATGTCTTTTGAGATGGTCCTCGATTTCGGGCGTGGTGTGAAACGGATCCGTCAACTCGTAACGCCACTTTCCGTCGGCGCCGGTCTCCCAGCCCGTCTGCTGCTTGATGGCGCATCCGTCCGTGCCGTTCCGCAACAATTGAACCGCCTGCTTCTGCGCCGCCACCAATCCCAACGAAGGCGTTTGCTCATCCAACCGCTCGGCGCCTTTTATTCCTATAAAACTCATAATTACCACCTTTCTGGAGAATAAATCATTTCGGTTTTGCCATCGAGGTAATCTTGTATGCATCTTCGGATGCTCGCTAACTGCGGTGAACAGGGCATTTCGTGCAAAAACGCCTCAGCCACAGATTTCTGTGGCGAAAGATACATCATTTCTTTGTGAACCCGCAGCTGAAACTCTACGCTCGCATCAAGGTATTCGCTGTCCAGAATTTCCTGTAGCAATTTCCTGTATTCACTGCCCAAATCAACCTTGCCTAACTCCGACTTGTTCTCCATTATCTTTTGCAGTTCGCGACAAGAGCAAAACATAAGATTTCTGACATTCCAGTCGCAATTTCGCGAGTTGTAATAGTACGTCAGATTTTTCCTCCATTGCATATAGATTCGGCGCAAAGCGTCGATGGTGCTTCGAAGGCCTAAAGACAAACCATCAAGAGACATTGTTTCCTCGGCAAGAAGATAAAAGTCGGAATGCTGCGAAACGGGATTGCCTTTTTGCGCTTTCGGCACGATGGGCGCGGAGATGCGCAAAAGCAGTTTTTCCCTGACGGGCGGCATCGGAATTTCGGCGGCATTCTGCCAGTCCAACTTCGGCCACGGCTCGTTGTCGTCGCGCTCCGAACGAGAAACGAACTCTTTCACATCGCCGTAAGTAATCTGGTCGCGCGGCACAATCAAAACCGCATCCATCTGCGAAAGTGCTTGGATGATGGTTTGAAATTCCTCCGACTTGAAATCCAATTGCGCTGTCTGATAACGCATTAAGGGTTTGCGCTTGCGTTTTTCGTTTTCTTCTTTATCATAAATGGAAGAAATCGCGCTTCCCTGAAAACAGGAACGAATGCCGTCGAAGCGAGTGTCGGTTTCAAAAATCCTGGAATGTTGATCTTTTACGCTAATCACATATTTCAAGAGGTCGCCCACCCGATAGGGAAGCAGCGAGAAGCTCACGTTCAGCCCCGCGATCGGATAGGAAGTGTTTGTATAAGTGGCATATTTCACCCCTTCGTGAAGCGGAACGGATACGGATTGGATGGCCTCGCGGATTTTCGACTCGTCCATCGGGAGCAGCAGCCCGGGCTGCGTTTGCACCTGCCCTTCGACTTTATTTTTCAATGAAAAAGTGATGAAACGCGGCTTCAGCTCGGCGACGGCCGGATGAACGTATGCCCCTAAAATGTTGCCAGTGATAATCTTGCGTTCCACAATCTTGTTGTTGTTTCGGGCGATTTCTCTGTCCCACTCGTTGGCATTTGGTCGCCAAATTCGTGAATGGAGAATTTCACGCAACCGCTCATAATTGCTCCATTTTTTGTTGTGTACCAGATTGATACGGATTTCCGTGTAAACGGCGGTCAGAGCGAACACAAACTCCACTCGACTGGGCAGAAAGCGATTTTTGTCTTCTTTTCCGAAACGGATATCACGCAAAACGGCAATCACCCTGTCGGGACACTCCTCACTGGCCAACTGGTTGCTGACATTATAATACCCCTCACCCATTCGTGCCTTTGACAGAATCTCAATGAGGCGTTTTTTCTCTTCCGAAATTTTCTTCAGTTCCTTCTTTTCTCTTTCCAAGAGATGATTGTACTCATTGGAAAACGAAGTGAGTTTCCGCATTATCTGCTTGGCTTTGGGCTGTTTTTCAACATCCAAAAAATACGTTGAACTCCATTCCGACGACGGCGTTTGCGCTCTTTGCAGCCAATTTTCCGCCAAATTTTCATCCGAGCAATAATTCTCCAAAATGCGTTTGGCGCTGGCGTGCAACAATGCGTGCCGCTCCTTAAACCGCTCTTTCGCACCCTTGTTCTGCGCGGAATAATAGTCTCGAATCTGTTTTTGCAGCAAAGAATTGCAACTATATGTTTGACCATATTTCCTCTCGGCTTCGTCGCAAAGTTCCTTCAATTTTTCAAAAGTATAGGGGAAGGTCTTCTGCCGGCATTTGTAGGTGGTGAGATAGGAACAGCCGCCAAGTTTGGAGTCGGCTTTCGACGTGGTGAAAAGTTCCTCGCGCACAAACTCCGCCTCGAAATCACGGAATTCCCGTTCCAAATCCCATTGGTTGATACGGCGCAACTCTGCTTCCAAAGTGGTATAGGCCGACATCAGGTCATCGACAATGTCCTGCTGGGCCGTCACGCTGAGCATTGCGATTCGGGCGAGCAATTTGCTTGCGGCCACCTTTCCTTTCAGTCCTAAAACAAGCGCAAGTTCCTGACGTTCTGCAAGATAATCATTCGCAACTTCATTACCGTACTTGTTGCTGATGTCAATGAAGTCGGCCTGTTCCTTGTCTTGGTCCTGCCAGGCGGCCGTATTGGCGCTCAGCGAGCGCAACTTGGCGCGAAGCATCATATTCAGGCGTTTTTCCGACGGGATGGCCGTGATGATGTATTCGTACAACGGCGGCAAATCCATACGCTGACCGGTACGATTGATACGGCCTCGCTTCTGCAAGTCAATGTTCACGTCGAGGTCGTTCTGCACAATCAGCATTTTGCGCTGTCGCACCTGTTCTTCAGGCACTTCCGCAGTGGCGATGGCGTGCGCGCTTGCCCCCATCGCCCCGCACGCATTGATGAGAATCACGTCCAGTTTGTTGTTCTGAAAATCGTTGAAAATGTGGTTGGAATGACGTTTTTTCCGCGGTTGGATGACCGCGTTCACAAAATCGTCGTCACCCTCCGGCGACAGATATTCCAGCTGGTGCGCCCGACCGGTACATTCCTCAAAACGGATATTGATAAAGCTGCCGTCGGGCGCAACAAACTGCTCCTGTGTTATCAGTTGTCGAATGACGTCAATCGGCGACATCGGCAAATGAAAAACCTCTTCCTGAATGCTGTATTTGATATATTTGTAATAATCGCCCACCTCTTCCGCTTTCGCAATAAGTAGCGGATTATCAGCCGCTTCTGCCGAAATCTGTTCAAAAACAGGCATTCCCCTATTGGCTGATTCGTTGGTGCCGCAGACTGTTTTATCCAACAGTCGCAGCAGCAATGCGGAAATGTCGCCGCAAACGGAGCCGTCGTCCGCCACCATCACATCGCGGAGAATGCACTCGAGCGTGTCGCTCATTCCGATTACCACGCTTCTACCCTGACGCACCTCCTCGATGGCGACCTGCGCCACTTTCTGCGCCTTCAGCGAAAGCAGCAGCACCTTGTTGATATAGAAAAGTTGCGCGCGGGTGGGATAATTTTTGAAATCAGTCAAAAGTTCTTGCATCTGGGCCAAGCCGATCAACTCGCCTACCATCATTGAAAGTTTCACGATTTCGCGGAAAAAGTACATCACCCTATCGAAAAGTTCGCCGTGCTGCGCCAGTTCCTCGTCGAGGTAGGTATAAACGGGCGACGGGATGCCTTCCGACGAATGTTCGCGCCGCACCATTTGGCCTTCCGCCGCCAAACTCGACGACACGTACTCCTGCATCGGGACGCCGCCGCTGTGCAGGGCTTGCTCAAGCGTGTTTTCCGTGGCCAGCGCACTGAGGGCGGTGCGGCGCATAAACGTAATCAGACTTTCGGGACGCTTGGCAAACGTGGCCGAAAGGAACACGCACTGCGTCTGCTCCGTTTCGGTAAGAATCTTGTTGATACCCTGCGTAATCACCGAAATTTTGCCCGCACTGACGCTGCTGCTGCGGTGCGCCTCGTCGAAAATGAACAACACGCGATGCTTTTCGCACAAAGAATGCAGAAAATCAAGACGAGTCGCGTCGCGCTTGGCATCCTTGAGTTGCGAATAGGTCACCATCAGGTAGTCGTAGGTGTCGGCAGGAATGTCGCCACTGACGAAAATCTTCTGCAACACGCTCTTTTTCGGCGCTTTATACACCACCTCATACTGCTTTTGATAGAGTTGCATCAACTGCGTTTCAAACTTTTCCGCATCCTCGTCCTCATCCACGGGCGACCAGATTTCGTCGGGCAGGTCGGTTGTTTTTTCTTCCACAATATGGTCGAAATCCACCACCGACGCGCCGGCGTTCACCACCAGCGGACGCGCGTCTTTGATACCCAGCGCCTTACAGTCGCGGTACATATCGCTGAAAAGCGTGTAGCGGTCGGTAAAGAAAACGGGCAGGTAGCCCGACAGCAGGCCATAGCGAATCATAGCGGCGGCTTGGCGGCCCTTGCCGATACCCGTTTGGTCGCCAATGATCACCGACTGCGCCCTTTTCTCAATGTTGTACAAGGCCAGCGCCACGCCGTCCACCTGCTCGGCGGCCAGAGCGTCCGCCTGTTCGGTCATACTAAAATGCAGTCGGTTAGCGACATAGCCACTCACATCCCCATTCAGCGCCTCGTTCAATTTGTTCAGTGCCTTGCCCGTAACCTCCACTAAGTTTTTCGGCACCACTGAGCCGAGCGTACCGACCTTGTCGGCCGCGCTTTGGTATCTGGTTAATTCACCCATTATTTCTATTTTTTTATCACCTAAAAATTGACGGTGCAAAAATAGAACGAAGGTATGCCTTTTGTGGGCGCAGGGGGTAAAGTTTTTACGAATAGAGCAACCTCAAAGAGATTGAATTTCTTGACTCCAACTTTTCAAATCGTTTTTTAAGCATTTTTTCTTAGTACCTGACAAAAGTTCCCCGAAGATTTAGCGCTCTTCTTTTGTTATATACGAAGATGGATGATTTTGATTCGGGAAAACCTGTGCAGCAAATTGTAATGCAGCCCCGTAGTCGTTGAATTCCACCCCTCCCACTTTGTAAACGGTTTTTCGGGCGGGCTTCTCATCCGATTTGGGCTTGGCGACTCTTTCGGCAAACGAGCGTTTCGCTGTTGCCTTTCCACCGGTCACCTTCGAGAGAAGCCAGCCAAGCACCAATATTGCGACAACGATTCCGCCGAGAATTTCAAAGAAAAGAAGGGTGTTGCGCGTCGCGAAGAAAAACAGTTTTTTAGCGAGTTCCAAGCCGCCCCAATCACCGAGAAACAGCCAGAGAAGCAATCCTGCGCCTCCGAGAATCTTGAAAATGAAATGTTTGCGACTTACCAAAAAAATGCTTACTGCGAGAAGCGCAACTGCGAAAAGTATTTTTACTGCCATTTGATATTTTTTATTTGTTACTTGAAAAAGATATTGATGCACTTTTGAAATCAAAAGACACCTACATCTTTCTTTTCCACAAACGCACATCGCGGGTGCAAAAATAATCAATTATTCAATATGCGAATGGGTGTCTGTGTAAAAATCATTCGCACAACTCATAGTTCGTGCTTCGGCTACCTTCTTCCGAACATCGCAATATACCCTTGTTTATCAGGTCTTTAATATCTCTATTTGCGGTATCTTGAGAACAATGGTTTATCTTGTACCACTTCGAGGAGCTGAGTTTTCCTTCAAAGCCATCAAAGAGTTTGTTGATGATCTTGCGCTGGCGGTCATTGAGGGGCGTTGCGCGGTGCTTGTCCCAAAAGGCGGTCTTGCGGATGACATTGTCTGTTTTGCTCAAGGATTCCGTAATGGCTTTCCAAAAAGTCTTTCCGTGATGTGTTACTAACAAACGTGTGCAAAAGCAATCAATTATTCAATATGTAAATTATCGTCTTTGAAAAAATCATTTTTCTATACGGCTATAATATTTCGCCTGCAAAAATAAAACGCGCTTATGCCGGATATGGGCACAAGCGCGGAAAATTCATAACGGGCAAATTTTCTACTTTGCCGCAATCGGGTCGCCGCAGAAGGCGCGGCGCTGGCAGGTTTTGCAATGGCTGCCCATCCACACCTTGTCGAATTGGTTCATTGCCTGTTCCACAATCACAGGGTCGTCGGTGAGGATGCCGGCCTCGAAGTTGCGGGTGTTTTCGCCCTTCATCCCGATGCCCGCGCCGGTAAGGTTGGCGCTGCCGACATAGACTTCCTTGCCATCAAAGACGAACATCTTGAAGTGTACGCGCGGACAGAGCGCCCGTTCCATCCCATTGATGAGCGACGGATACTTGTCGAAGTCCTCGCGAAACGCCGGTCCCGGTTCCTTGGCGTGGATGAGCCGGATTTCAACGCCCCGCCGGACAAGCTGCGCCAACAGTTTGAGGAACGGCATCTTCACCCCGTTCTGCTCGATATACGCATCCTTGATGTCGGCAGTGCCGATCCACAGCGTGTGCTTCACGTCAACGCAATGCGAAAGCACGCGGGCGTAATGGGCGGAATTGGAGATTAGCGTGGTGGGCATAGCTGTTACTGTTCGGCAGGTTGCTCGCTGGTTTGGTCTGTGCATTGAGCAAGCGTTCCTTCGTATTCTTTGATTAAACCATTCAAGTGTTCGATGAATTGTTCAGGAGCAACTATTTCTTTGGCATTGAAACAGCAATAAACAATATCATCATTCCCCTTCGCATTTGGGTTTCTGTAAGTATAGTTATCCGCATCAACGGGTTTCAAATTCATCAAATAGACATAGTTATTGTGATGCCATCTGAAAGTATGGTTGCAATAAGAAAAATCCACATCCCAGCCCCAGAAGAACTGATTACACGAACCGAACCTGCGCTTGCCAATATCTTCAGCAGAACCTTCGCACAAATCAGAGAGAATTTCGTTTCGGTAATTGCCTATGACATATTTTTTCCAATCTGCTTTCGCATTGCTGGGATATAAGCAATATGTGTCATATTTCCAATTTAAGCACATATTGTTTTTTGAAGCCTCAACTAAAATATCTGTTTTCATAAGGACTTCGTGCACATGTTTTTGCATGTTTTCATACCCATTTTCAAAATTCGTAATCTTGGAAATGTAATTAGCTGTTTGAAAATCAGGGTTCTCATCTATTAACATTTGATGTACTGGGGCAGAATGTTTTAACAGAATATTCCGCCAAGAAGCTGGTGTGAAATCATAATCAAATCCCCATAATTGTCCCCACTTTGTACATAACGAAAAATAATAGCGCAAAAGTTTTGCATCTTGTCGGAATGCATCTTTCACTCCGTTTTCATCAAAATACTCCCGTGCATTTTTCCATTTCGGGTCGAAATCATTCCAACTTTTCTCGTTTATCTCTCCATTTTCATCTCTGAACAGGAAACGGATGGCACCTTTGAAAAAGGCGTGGCTTTCGGCCTCCATCAAGATTTCTTCCCAGGAAGAATAATCTGAATTGTCTTTTTTCTTGCACGAGTCAACATATTTGCGCAAATTGCCGTTTTCGTCAAGGATTTGTTTTGCTTTGATGAATTCTTCCAAAATCTGTTCTACATCCTTCTGTTTATCAAAACATTTTGATTCTGCAAGTAACGCTTTTAGTTCATCAATGGTGTCGATATTAGTCGGATATAATTTTGCAGACTGTACATGGGCTGAATAATACGCAATCCATTTTACTCGATCGTAACATTTTATATCATCACCACGGTTTACATTCTCCAATATGTTCCACATATAGCGATATGCCCTACGGAAATCTTCATAAGTTGCGTGTGGATACACCTTCGCATATTCGAAGCAACTTAATGTGAAATCTCTTTCATTTTCATTTTGAGGACTGAAAAACGAATCAATTATTGATTTTTCGTCCCAATAAGGTGAATTAAGATACTCTTTCTCGGATTTGGCTTTATTTAATATCATATCAAGCATCACAAGATATTGAAGGGCAAACTCGTCAATATTTCTCTCCTTACGTGACGTATTATCGCCCTTGCTTTTATATGATTCAAAAAACACATCTGCAAATTCATCAAAAGGCACGTACGGAAGATTTCCTTTAAAACTTCTTGCTAAAGCCGAAAGATTTTCTCTCTTGATTTCATTTCCTTCATTATCTGCATCGCCATATCCTAAATAATAACACACTCTTCCCATCAGTGCGAAAAAAGCATCGTCGGGAAGTTTTTCCGATGCAACATCGAAGTATAGATTAGAGAATTCCTCTATCTTCTCATTCCATATTTTTTTTACCGACTTGTCATTTCCCTCTTGCACGAAATATTTCTTAATCAATTTTTTATTAGCATTTTCAGTGGATAATCTGTCTGCAAATTTCGCCTTAAAATTTTCCCACTGGGTGAGTTGCAAACCACGAGCATTCATTTTCATATAAATGTCATCGCCAAAGGCATCCATCCGCAAACGGAATTTAATCTTATTAACTAAAGAATCCAACACCTCATTTGGCTCAACATTTTGCTTTGCAACCCATTCACGGTGAATAGTCGAAAGCATACGGAGCATGGATGCCACCGTTTCGTCCTGCTGCCAATAGTCCCAAAACCAGCTTTGTTTGGGTATGTCTTGTCCCGGATCGTTTTCTACATTCCAAGTTTCAGAGCAAAGTGCTTGACAAAAACGAGTGGCGTGCATTCTGTCGGCATAAGAAAAACGGGACAAAAGTTTTAAGAGATCTTTTCTCTGATTTTCATCTTCAAGTCTTGCCACAGCATAGCGAGCAAGCAGCCACAAAGTTGTCAATCGTTGCTGTCCGTCAACTGGAATGAAAGCATCTTCATTTTCGTAATTGATTGGACCATAGACAAAATGTAATTGCATTTCCTTTCCATCAAGCAAGGATTTTACGAATCCTTCGCGCACTTCTTTTGCTTTGGCATTATCAGCACCTTGCACATAGTGACGTTGGATGCCAGGAACAATGACACGATATTTCGACAACAGCGCAAATAAGTTGTCGGGAGTTTGGGTATATTGTGATATTTCCATCATTAGTAATTTTTAAGCGCGTTAATAAATTCTTTGATACTATTCTTCATTTCAGCCAAATAGGCCTCTTTATCTTCTTCCGAAAAAAACGGAACCATTGACAAGCCAGTTAGCGATTTCATAAAGACGGCTTCCGTCATCGGAGGAACCCAGTATTTCACCCAATGGCTTTCAGCCCAACCCATAATCTCATTTCGTTTTCCATCGAATAACTTATTATTCAAGGATGAATTTGCGTCTCTTGACAATAAAGCCATATTTTTCAAGGAATTATCCTCGTTTTCACTTGGATAACGCTCTCCGAGCACATTTTGCAACCATTCATTTCCCTTATTATCATCGCATGCTTTTTTATAATCTTCAAATTGGCCAGCAGGAATATTCCAAGTCTTGAAGTCCTCTTCACTTAGGTCCTTTTGGTTTCTGGCAAAAATGTGCTCTATCGACCACGTTCCAATTTCTCTATGCTGTTTAAAGTCATATCGCATTGGCCACCGTTTCCAGCAATAGGCACAATTCGCTAAAAGCAAATATCTATGAAGTTCCTTTTTCTCAGTATCATTAACGTTAAAAACATCATCTCCGCTTAAATCGTAATTCGCAATCTCTTCCAACTTAGATTTTATGTCCGAAAGTGGCATGCATTTTTCATTCCCTCTTCTATGCACATACGCTCCGAATGCATGATACATCAGTGAATCATTATACCACGCTATTAGACGATAATATGCCGAGCAAATCTTTTTCCATATTGTTTCCCGCGATTTTCCCTCTTGAATCGTGCTTTGTATTTCGGTTAAAAACGGGAAGACTTCTTCCGTCTTTTCATCGGGGCAAAATCCCGAATAACGGAACAAGACCGTCATCCGATCATCTTCCATCCATGCATTACGTGGCGTCATCCAGGCAAAGAAATTATCGTTATTCATTTCGCGTTCTATGGCATCCCATTCCATTGCACGAGCCTGCGTTACGACAATGGGCTCGTCCGAACCTTTGGACAGCAAGATACATTTCACAAGTTCCGAATCCTTGGCAGGTATTTTCCCGCTATTCAAATCGTTGAATGTGCTCAATTCTTTATCAGGAGCTACTTCGTACCTTAGGAATTTGCATTTGTCTTTTATTTTGTCGCAAAACTCTTGTCGTCTTTTATTACTTTCAACATCTGCTTTCCCTAAAAAAGAATCAATGGTTTTCTTTGCTTGATCTTTATAATACTT
>JAKSME010000023.1 GCA_024400785.1 Bacteroidales bacterium | reverse complement strand
GAATTGTTGAATTGTTGATTTCGCTTAACCCCTTAACCGTTTAACCGTTTAACCGAAGTTAACCGTTTAACCGATTAACCGATTAACCGACAATCTACCTCAAATTCACCTTTGACGCACTTCTGTCAACATCCTTGCCGAAACTCTTGTTGGCGAGTTTGCGGTCGCGCGGACGATAAGTGCCGTCTTCCATTTCGCGCAGCATTACCTTTGTGAACAGCTTGAACATCTTTTCTTCCTGAGTTTCAGTACTATAGAAGGATTTCCACGCGTATTCGTAAAGTTCCTGCAAGCGTTCGGGCGTCATATTTTTGGGTTGGTAAACCACCTGTCCGGCGTTGTAATGGTTCCAGTCGTGGTCGAAGATTCGGCCCTGGCGCATCAGGTCGTCGTAGGCCTTGGTGTGCGGGAACGGCGCCAAAACGGTGAACTCCGCCAAGTCCAAATCGATGCTCAACAGGAAGTCGATGAGGCGCAAAATGTCGTCTTCTGTCTGATTGTCAAGGCCTAACAAAATCGTTCCTTCCACGCCGATGCCGTAATCGTGGTAGCGTTTCACACGCTCGCGGATGTAGTCGGACGTGTCGTAAACGGCCTGATAGACATACCACGCGCCGGCCTGTGCGGCAAGGTCAAGCACTTCGGGCTTGTCTTCAATGGTGTGAGAGATCCATTTTTTCTTGAGCGGAATCATCTCGCGGAAAAGGTCCATTTCCCATTCCGTACACTGTGCCAGCGAGTTATCCACGATGAAAAGACGGTTGTTGTCGATGGTTTCGAGCTCTTCGATGGCTTTTTCGATGGGGCGCGGACGGAAGCAGCGGCCGCCGAGGTACGAAACGGCGCACGGGTAGCAGCTGAACTTGCAGCCGCGTGAAGCGTGGAAAAGGTCAACCATCTGCACGCCTTTATGGTTGTAAAGTTCGCGTTTGTAGAGATCGCGGCGCGCCGGGCCCACGAGCGCGATGTCGGGCTGCTTGCCCATATAGTTATAGACTTTCTTCAGCTGGCCTTTTTCCCAATCGGCAATCACCTGCTCCATACGGCCTTCGGCTTCGCCCAGGAAAATGCTGTCGGCGTGCTGCAAGGTTTCCTCGGCGTGCAACATCGTGGAGATGCCGCCAAACATCACCTGCTTGCCACGGCGACGGAACTCGTCGGCAACGGCCCAGCCGCGTTTCACCTGCGTGGAAAGCATCATCGAGATGCCCACAAAGTCGCAATCTTCTTCAAAATCAATATCTTCCACATTTTCATCCGTGAAAGAAACGTCAACGCGCTCGGGCAGACAGGCGGCGAACACCACCGGCCCGTGAGGCGGCAAGTTAAAAGTAGTTTGTCCAGGAAGCTTTTTCCATTTAGGATAAATGAGTTTGAATTTCATTGTATATTAATTATTTGATTTTCAAAAATACAAAATTCCTATAAATTTCAATACAAAATTCCCAAGATTTTCAATTTAAAATTCCCAAGATTTTCAATTTAGTTGTTGTTGAGTGATCAGTGATCAGTTGTTAGTGATTAGTTGTCAGTGTTTGATTTCGTTTAACCGATTTCCACCATTCGTCCATTCCACCATTCGTCCAATTTAACCGTTTAACCGTTTCCCCGATTTTAACCGATTTTCACGAACATTCCACAAAACGCAAATTCGCCGGACAGGCCGCACAATTCCGCGCCACTTCCAACATTTCGGCATCGCTGCCCACCGCCGTAATCTGCAAATCCTTCTTCACCAAAGCCGCCAACAGCGCAAACTCGCCCTGTCCGCAGTCGCGAAGCACCACGCTGCCAGAATCTGGCAATTCGGCAATCTGCGTCTTCCAGTCTTCAAACTTTTTAAATTCGCTGCGCATCCGTCGTGCCACTTCGGTACCTGTGTATATATAGTTGCATTGTACCAGATATTTGAAATAGTCTGGTGTCTCTATTTCTTTACAAAGTTTCTGATATTCAATAAGATATAATTTTCTGATATGGCGTGTAACTTCCAGCATCGTGCCTTGTCGCAGCATGTCGTCGGCGGAAATGCGCGGCATCACTTCTACCGTCACGCGGCCTTCGCGGAGGATGAACTCCCGTTTCGGGAAGATGTGGCCGATGCCGTGGCAAACCAAAGGTATCACGTCAAGTTGCAGTTTTTCAGCCAAATGGAACGCGCCTTGGTGGAAACGAAGAATGCGGCAGTCGGCGGAGCGCGTGCCTTCAGGGAATATCAAAATGGAATATCCGTCGCGGACGAGAGCCTCCAACTTAGGGAGATTCTCCTCGATGCCGTCGGCTACAGGCAGAAAGTCGGCGTAACGGATGATCCAACGGTAAAACGGACAGTTCCATACCCACTTGTTGGTAAGTACCACAATCTTTGGTGAAAGCATCAGTGTGTATAGTAAGTCTAAGTGTGACTGATGGTTAGCGATGATGACCGCCGGCTTTTCGAAAGTTTCGTTGCTTGTGTTTCGCACCTCACACGGTACTTGGAACATGGCTTTGGCGAAATTGCGGAACACACCGGTCACCATGCGGTGGAAGTGGTGTTTGACCGTTTTGTTTCTTGAAAAAACAAAGCAGCAGGTCATTCCCCACAGGGATAGGAAGAGGGTGGTGATGAAAAAAATCAGGAAAGCGGTGATGGTTTTTAGTAGGTTCCAGAGGGTGACGGGAATGGGGCGAAGTTGCCCTTTTGAGCTTGTCAACCACTTGAAAATCAGCGGTGGAAAGATGTAGGCCATCATTACCACAGAGAACATTCCGATGACGGTGACCTCCGCCAGTGAGCGCATGGCAGGGTGTTTTGCGAAAATCAGCATGCCCATGCCGATGAACATGATGGTGGAGGAAAGGATGATGGAGTTTTTGAATTGTGCCAGCATCTTTTTGCCGGTTCGGTATTCGTACATCACACCTTCTGTCACAAAAATGGCATAGTCGTCGCCCTGCCCGAAGATGAATGTCGCCAGTATGATGTTGACAATGTTGAACTTAATGTCGAATATTCCCATAATGCCGAGAATCCAAATCCAGGCGACAGTGAGGGGAACGAAGGCGGAAAGCGCGATTTCGAGGCGGCCGAAGGAAAACATCAGGAAGGCGAAAACGATGAAGCCGCAAATGTACAACACGTAGTCGAAGTCGCCAGAAAGCGCGGTCACCATTCTTTGAATAATGGAAGAATCAGTGAAGGCAAAAACATTGTCATTTATTGCATTCAGTTGCTGCTCTACCTGCTCACGTTTTTCTTTTTTTACAGTTATAACATTGTAAATCAATGATTTATCTTGATTAAACATCAAGTAGCTGGAAGCAATATTTTGGGTGATGGGTTTGAAATATTCAGGATTTTTAACTTGGTAATCCTTTTGAATAATTTCATAAAAATCGTTAAACGGCTGCCATCCGGTGGCTGTTTCTGCCGCTTGCAAATTCTTTAGAAAGATGTCGCGGCGGTCGCGCCAAAAGGCATTCCATCGGTCGATGCGCTTTTGTTGCAATTCTTTTGAGGGAAGGAAGACACTGATGCCGCTCGATTTTACTATTGTACTGTCTTTCAATAACTTATTAATCGTAGGTGAGACTTTTTCGAAATTTTGCAGTGCCTTTTCGGGTGTTTTCCCTTCTGAAACGCAATAAATTGTCTGTACCGTGGTGTCGGCTTCGGCCATCAACTTCTCAAACTGCTCCCGCTGTTCCTTAGTCATGTAGTTGATTTTGTGCATGTTAGTTTCAAAAGAGGTTTTGAAACTGAACACGAAAAAGATGACAGTCAGCGCTAAAACGGAGGCGATGAGCCATGGATGTTTTTCTGGGGCAAATTCGGCCACTTTTCTGAAAGAAAGCTCGTTCATTTTCCAGTTTTTCGGCCGTTTTCCCATCAGATGTGGCAGAAAAACGAGCACAAAAAGGATGGTCCCCACTAAGAGTAGGGCTGAGGCGAGTCCGACATCGTGCATCGCATCCGAGCTGATGAACAACAAACTGAGAAATGCCCCCACCGTGGTGATGTTGCCAATGAGCAATGGTGTTACAATTTCGCTGATTATCAGCTCTTTATCATCGGTTCGTTTGAAGTGAGAAAGGATATGAATCGGGTAGTTGACCGCAATGCCGATGATGATGGAAGCAACTCCGACTGCAATCAGCGAAATGGGATTTTTAATCCATACAATCGCCCCGAGAGCTAACAAAGCACCAAATGTTATTGTGCAGATTATCAGCAAAATACTCTTAAAATTTCTGAAATAATAAGTCAGCAGTGCCACAATGAAAATGAGGGAAAGCAGTATGGCAATGAAACTGTCTTTTTTTATCTGCTGAGCGTTGGTTTGTGAGATGAGGGAGGCTCCGAAAACGGTCACTTTCACCTTCCCGCCCATCGCTTTTTCCGCAGCCTTCGCCGACTTTTCAATTTGTTCAATCAGCGTGACATTGTTCTTCGTTTCACTCATCGGAAATTTTGAGGTTACCACCACAATTGCCTCATTACCAGCTTTGTTGAAAATGTAACCGTCTTGTTCGTGGTACTGGTCGCTGAAACGAAAACCTTCCAGCTTCTTTAATACGGGAGCGGAAAGGAAAAGCGGGTCGTTCAAAATCACATTTTCCGTAACTGAATTATAGAAAAACTGATTGTCAATGAGCTGATTTTCAATATTTTCATACTGTAATAGCGAATCCATGCGCGTATAGTCCTCCTCTTCAAGGAAATAGGGCATGTTCTTAACCACAAATTGCGTAATATCAGCAACTTGCTGTTGATTTACCTGCGACATCAGGTCCTTCATCAGGTGTTGACGGTCATTTTTGCGGAGGTGTTCCGTCAATGTGTCTACGGTGGTGGTCAGCAGTTCGTAATCTTCATCGCGGAGTGAGTCGCGAGAGTGTGCTAAATGCACGTTCAACACGATGCGATTGTCGGAGCCAATATGCTGATATGCATAATTAATTCGTTGATTATCACCATTTTCAGGAAAGAAACTTCCAATATCTTCTACAAAGTCCAACCGCGTTATGCCCCACGCCAAAACCGCTATTAATAAAAGCAAAAACGACCACATCACAATGCGGCGTTTTTCAAAAAAGCGGTAGATATTTACAAACAGTCGGCGCATTGTTTTAACTTTTTTTGGTAATTTTTCGAATGAGCATCGACGGATACCCATAAACAATGGCCATCAAGCAAAAGCAGGTGTTCAACACCGAAATGCGGAAAAAGTCGGCCCGTGGCCTGAAATGACTTATGCGTTCCTCTTTAGGGGGATAATAGACGTTGATGGGTACGGGCAAAATTTTGATGTTGCGCCACGCACATCGCACCAATATTTCTAATTCCGTTTCGTAACGATTTGTAAACCAGTGCATTTTGCCCATTTTTTTCAATGGATAAACGCGGAAGCCAGACTGTGTGTCGGGCAGATGTTTGGCTGTTTGTAAGAAAAACCAAAAGTTGGAAAAACGGTTGGCAAAGGTGTTCTTCTTGGGCATGTTTTCTTGCACCATTCCACGGCTTCCAACAATCAGTGTATCAGGTGATTTCCGTATAAACTCATCGAATTTTTCCAGGTCGCTGGCCAAATGCTGTCCATCGGCATCCATGGTGAGGGCATAGTCATATCCAAAGTTCGCCGCCTCCCGAAATGCCAGTCGCAGAGCATACCCCTTTCCACGATTCTTTGGATACTGAATTTTGATAATATCTTCTCCCAACTGATTCAATATCAGCCCAGTATCATCCGTAGAGCCATCATTAACCACCATTACGGCCGGACATACTTTGCGAGCTTCCTCCACCACAGCGGCGAGCGTGCCCGCGTTGTTGTAGGTGGGAATGACGATGCAGACTTTGAGATTCGTGAAGAGCATGATTTTGGTGGAAGGGTTGAAAGGTGGAAGGGTTAAATGGTTAAATGGTGAAAAGGTGGAAGGTGGAAGGTGGAGTGGGTGAATGGTGGGAAGGGCAGTAGGGACTTGATGAATCGCGTCTTATAATTCCCCTCCTTTTTAAGGAGGGGGTAGGGGGTGGTAATATTATATTTTTTAAGATGTCGGACTTACTGTGAATGAGAATTTTGCGAAGGTGGTATCTGGATTTGAAACCACACATTTTACATCGTAATCATTTTGATTCTCAGCCATTTGATATGAGATTTGGAAGTCGATTTCTGCAGTTTCGAGGGGGCGAATAATCTGCATGAATTTGGCATTTTTCAATGAAGAAACGACAAATCTTTGTTGTTGCAGATGTGAAAAAAGGTCGCATGCCATTTGCACGATGCAGACTCCCGGGGTGATGGGATCACCGGGAAAATGTCCGCCGAAAATCGGATGTTCTGCATTGATGTGCACGGTGAAGAACACTTGGTTTTCGTTGCGTTCTTCTGCTATTATTGTAAAAAAGTCATTTTCTAACATCATCGCTTATTTTACAATAAAATATACTCCTATCATGATGATAATCACGCCGATCCAACGGGTGAGGGGAACGGATTCGTGAAGAAAAAAGTAGGCGATGGCGACACCTAAAATGTAACTGATGGCGGTGAGGGGATAAACCAGGCTGAAATCGTGTTTTTTCAGTAATGTTACCCAAATGGCCAAAGCACCAATGCCGCAAATTCCCGACAGACTGATTTGCCAGTTCAGAAAAATCGTTTTCCAATATTCCCATGACCATTCAATGTGGCCAATATTTTTCACACCCAGTTTCAGAAAAAATTGGGTGAGCGTTAGCAAGATGGATTGGGCGAGTACGCCAAGAATCAATTGTGGCATTTTGTTAGAAGGGTTAGTGAAAAATCATTATTTTGGAAATGATTGATGATCAATATGTTATTAACCACAAATTTTTCAAATTTTCCATTATAGATAAGGAGGTCCGGCACTTTCCCTGCATTTAAAAGATGGCTTGCACAGTAAATTCCGTAGCCTGATGCGCAGAAAGATTCACCAAACAGATGTTTGTACCAAAGTGTGGGAATCGTTGGAAATTCTTTGCACAAAAGGTCGCGGTAAACGTCGTCGTTGGCTTTGTCTCCGCTCAAACCGCACATCACTGCATCTATTTCCGCCGTTTCGCTCTGGCATCTATTCAGGAATGAATGCAACTTGTTTTGCAATTTCTCAACGGAGTTGCAAGAAAAAATCTCTGTATCAACTAACTGACACAGTGCGTTTTGAGTGTTTTTGTTGCCAAGAAGGGCGGAAACGGAGGCCCCACCTGAAATCGCACCTGGGATGCCGTCTTTTTTCAATTCGTCGATGCTGACGTCGCCGTCGCGCCAGTATCCCAATTTCCCCAGCATTTTGAAATATGCGGGAGTCATTTCATCGTAGCCGCCTACCAGCGCCGTGTTCACCCTGCCGAGTTGAAGTTGCATGACCGCATCCAACAGCGCGCTGTCGAAAGATGTTCCGCGATGCGAGTACGTGCTGTTGTATCCGTGGCATTGCAACTTGAGCGAAATCTGGGAGCTGATGGTGTTGTGGGTGCTTTGCATGAACGGTGTCGGTGGCAAACACTCTTCTTCATTGTCTATCACTGCGTTAAGAAACTTTTCCGTGTTTTCCACGCAGCCCAGCCCTGTACCGGAAATGATGGCATCAGGCATTTCGCAACCGCCTTTGGCCAAAGTGTCCAGCGCGGTGGCAACCGCCCGCTTCAACAACTTCCCCATTCTGCGCGACTCCGCCGGCGCGATAAACTGTTTATAGTCTGGCTCCATCGGCTGATTGAATGACTGGATGGGCAGAATCGGTTCATCTAACCACTTCTCACAAAGCGGTTGTTGAAACGAAATTTGGGAGGCCGACTGAATGTAAATGCTCATAACTACTTGATTTTTGAGAAGATACATGAAGAATCATTGCCTCCGAAGCCGAAGGAGTTGGTAAGAACGTGATTCAGTTGAACACCTGTTTTCGTTTCTGTAACAGGTGTAAAGTTCAATGAATCAATTTTTTCTGTAAAATTGAGGTTGGCGGGGACAAAGTTGCGGGTGAGTGTAAGGATGGAGATGACGTTTTCCACGCCTCCCGCCGCACTCGTGGGATGCCCGGTGTACGCTTTTGTTGACGATACCATGGGCATTTGGTTTCCAAAAACGCGCATCATTGCCCGTCCTTCGCTTTCATCATTGTTGGGAGTTCCGGTGCCGTGTGCGTTAACATAGTCAATATCAGCAGGTTGAAGTCCAGCATCGCGGAGTGCTGCCATCATTGCTTGATATGCGCCTTCCCCCTCTGGCGACGAGGCCGTTTGGTGAAAAGCGTCACATCTGTTGGCACATCCCGACAATTGGCAAATGGCTTTCGCTCCGCGTTGTTCTGCGTGAGCGCGGCTCTCCATTACGATGTAGGCCGCACCTTCACCCAAATTCAAACCCTTGCGTGCTTTGTCGAAAGGTTTGCAGGGTTCGGAATCCAAAATCATCAGTGTGTTGAATCCGTCCAAGTGGAATTTGCTGAGGCATTCCGTACCGCCGGCGATGACAATGTCCGCTCGGTTGGTCCTGAGCAGGTCAGCACCCAAAATTACCGCGTTAGCCGCCGATGAACATGCCGTGGAAATGGTGGTCTGCATGGAAATGTTTCCGGCAAATTCCTTGGCAATCATATCCGTGCATGCCCCGCAGTCGTGCAGCGCAATGTACTCATTTCTGTCATCATTTTCCAAAAAATCACGGTAAAATTGCTCACTTTTTTCCATGCCGCCTACGGTTGTACCGGAAATGAAGGCGATTCGTGCATCGGACTCTTCATTCAAAGTTGCCATTTCTGCCGCTTCTTTCAAGGCAATGCGGCCCAACAAAGAGGTGCGTGTAATGGCAAAATCATTGCTGATATTCAGTATATCACGAAGTTGCTCGTCGCTAAAAGGTACTTCTCCGGCGGGATGGTCTGCGTGTTTTGTCTTCAAAAAACGCATTTTTCCAATGCCAGACCTATGGTGCAACAATGCTTCGGCAGTGGCTTCAACGCCATGCCCAAGGGCGGAAATGATGCCCATACCCGTGATAACGATGTCTGTCACAATTATTTAGTTCTGTGTTCCTGGATGTATTCAGCCATTACACGGACTGATTTGAAAATCTCTTTCCCCTGTTCGGCATTCTGCAATTTTATGCCGTAATTCTTTTCCATCAACACAATCAACTCCAATGCATCAATAGAATCAAGGCCTAAACCTTCTCCAAAAAGCGGTGCATTTTCATCAATATCTGCCGGAGTCATCTCCTCAAGATTCAAAACTTCAATAATCTCTTTCTTTAATTCTTCAATCAGTTGTTCCATATCTGTCTGTAATACAATATTTTACAAAATGATAAATACAAAATTTAATTTTTGCCAATGAAGGTGCAAAAATAAGCAAAATTATTGAAAATCAGGCAGGTTTTTTAACTAACAAAGATGACGACCAAGATGGTGGTGATCGTTACCAGCGCACCAACCGCCAAACCGGCAATGGAACAAACCTTAGCCGCATGATATAAGCCCGGTGTCGCATAGAGTGTGGGGTCCATATCGTAGATTTTTTTGCCTTTATTGGTATAAGTTAAGCCAAAAATGCCAAAAATGATGCCAAGAATGCTGGTAATCGGAATGATTGCAAAAATGGCCGCAAGTCCTCCCCAAATCATGGCCGTAATAGCGCACGGAGCAGTTGTTCTTCTCATTCTACGACTTAAAAATTGTAAGATGACGGTTCGTAATAATTTTGCATGCCATCGCTGAACTCAATAATAAACCAGACGTATAGCGCGATCAATGCCGTAAGAAATAATACTCCAATAATGATGCTCGGCGCAATCCAACGACCTGATTTCTTGGCAGAGGCCAATGCTAATTCGTAATTTTTGTGTCTCCAGCGAAGACGTGCCTTGCAAGCGTTGATGAGGACGGGCAAGCCAAAAACATTGAAAAATGCGGTAATGATGATGCCTGCAATCAGGTGGTCTTTGTTTTTGGGAAGCCGTGCTGGCATCTCTTCTTGAGCCGGTTGGGTATGTTCAATGGCTTCATTGAGGGTGCTTTCTGTGTTGAAAGCTTTTACGTTTGTAAATTCTTCCATGGTTGAAAATTGTTTGTTTATAAAATTTTTTGATTGATTTTTTCTTTGGTGAAAATGGACATCCGCACATCGCACCGCCCATCATCATAATCTACCCAACCTCCTATCACATAATTGGTTGACGTGTTTTCAAACACTCCGGCTACGATGGAAGTGAGAGCATCTTTGTCGTATTTCGGCGCCACATAGCAGGAGCTTTCCCCCTGTATTTTATGGCGAATGGCTATCTCTCCGGTTACGATGTTGGCAAGTGTGTAAACGAAAACCGACGGACTCGGGAAATAGTTGCCAGCGTCTTGGATGGTTTGTTGGTAGGTGCGGTCATCGTCTAATGAACCCGCTGAGTTGCAGCAAATTACAGCCCAATCTCTTTTGACTTCTTCAATCGATTTCCCTATTTTGCGCATCAGCAATTCAGCAGCCAAGCTGCCGGCTTTGCACAAACGGTCCATCTTGAAAAATTTGGGATATTCCATCCCAATATGTTTGTAAATATCAGATAACCAACTATTTGAATTTGGATTGCTGTTTTTGAGAAGCACTTCGCCATCGACAACCACTTGTCGGTTGTCGATGCTGATTTCTGTTAGAATCCGGCAATTTTCCACCGTTTTTTGGCGGTTTTCTGTTGGGCGAATGGTGTTGTCGGAGATTTGTCCGCAAATGACGGCATTACTGCCTCCAAAACCAGATATCATTTTGATAAACAGTGATTTATCTGTTGGTATTGGTTGAGTGGCGACGAGCATGGGTGCAACGGTTCCTGCAGTGCAGAAGCCACGGGTGGGGAGGATTTTCCCCTCTTGCAGTTCCTTTGCCGAAATGATGGTTTCCAGCACGCCGGCCGCCCCCAAGGTGTGCCCAAAGTAGCCCTTCAAACTGTTGACGGGCGTTTCTGTCATCCCCATCCGTTGTACCGCTACCGACTCCATATCGTCGTTGTAGCGTGTGGCGGTTCCGTGTGCATTGATAAATGCAACTTCTTGTAAATCAATATTTTTTGTTGCTTCTTGGAGCGCATTTACCAATCCTTCCGCTGTGCGAGACGGTGCGGAAATGTGCGTGGCATCGTTGCATAAAGCGCCCGATGAAATCCAGAAGTCGGAAGCGTGCGAAGTTGCTTCGCCGGCATAAACGATGGTTGCTGCTGCCTCGCCCAAATTCAGCCCCACACGATGGGCATCAAAGGGTTGGCACTGCGTTGGTGACAATGCTTTAAAAGACTGAAAACCAGAGATTACGAACTTTGAAAGCACATCGGCACCAATCACCACGGCATAGCGATAGCGACCGCTTTCCAACAGTCGCAATGCCGTTATCTGCGCGGCACAACCGGAAATGCACGCATTGCTCACCACTATCGGCGGATTCGGATTTCCAAAATGTTGCGCTATCAGTTCGGCCGTCCGCCACAAATAAGGACGTGTTTTTTCATACCCATCCAAGTCTTGCAGCAATTCCACATTCCCCTTCGTTGTTGAAAAAATAAATATCACATCCGCCGCTGATGCGTCAATGTGTGCCCGTTGAAGCGCGTCAGTGGCGGAAATGATGGACAATTTTTCAATTTTTGTATATCTAATAGATTGATTTTTAGATAATTGAGAAAAATTTTCTTCTATTACCTCATCATCAATCAATGCGGCGCAGAAGGGTTCTGGCAAGTCGAAACCGGTTTCATAGCAGCGCAAGCCACTTTGGCCGGCACAAAGATTATGCCAGTTTTCTTCTGTGGTGAAGCCCAAAGGGGAACAGATGTTGTCGCCGATTTTTTTAATCATGTGGCGATATTAAGTGGTTGGTTTACAGTTTGTTATTAGTGAATAAGAGCCATATCCGGAATATCTTTGTCGTAAACACCTTGGGCCAGTTTTTCCTTGATTTCTTTGAAAGCGGCCAAAGTGCGGTCGGCATCTGCGATGCTGTGGGCAGCGGTCGGGATGATGCGGAATATGAGCATTCCGGGAGGAATGACGGGGTACATGACGATGGAGCAGAAGATGTTGTAGTTCTCTCTGAGGTCCATGGCGATGTTGGAGGCTTGGTTGATGCCGCAGTAGAGGTGAACCGGAGTGACGCAAGCTTCGGCGGGCCCGATTTCGTAACCGAGGTCGCGGAAACCTTTTTGGAGGTAGCGCGTAACTTCCCACAACTTGGCTCTCAGCTCGTCGCCTTCCTTGCTGCGGATGATTTCAAGACGTTTCAAACATCCTTCAACAATCGGCATCGGGAGTGATTTTGCGTACATCTGTGAACGCATGTTGTATCGTAAATAGTTGACGATTTCCTTCTTCGTGGCAACAAATCCGCCGATGGTGGCCATGGATTTTGCGTATGCACCGATGTAAATGTCGATGTCATCCATCACACCGAAATGTTCGGAAGTGCCGCGACCGTTAGGCCCCATCACACCGAAACCGTGGGCATCGTCAATCAGGATGCGGAATGAGTATTTCTTTTTCAATGCGGCAATCTGATCCAAAATGCCGAGGGCGCCGGTCATGCCGAAAACGCCTTCGGTGATGAGCAGCACGCCGCCGCCTTGCTTCTCAGCGAGCGCGCAGGCCTTGGCCATCACCTTTTCGCAATCAACGATGTCGTTGTGTTTGAATTTGATGCGGGTACCGATGTGCAGACGCATGCCATCCAACAGACAGGCGTGCGCTTCGGCATCATAAACGATAACATCATGGCGGCTCACCAAAGAATCAATGGTGGAGAAAATGCCTTGATAGCCGAAGTTGAACTCAAAAGCGGCTTCCTTCTTTTCAAAGTCGGCCAGTTCGCGCTCGAGTCTTTCGTGCAAAGCGGTTTGGCCCGTCATCATACGGCTGCCCATCGGATAGGCCATGCCCCAGCGAGCGGCTGCTTCGGCATCCACCTTGCGGATTTCCGGATGGTTGGCCAAACCCAGATAGTTGTTCAAACTCCAGCAAAGCACTTCTTTACCATTGAATTTCATGTGGGGTCCGAGTTCGCCTTCCAATTTCGGAAATGCAAAATAACCATCTATTTTTTCACGGTATTGTCCAATTGGACCACCGGAAGATTCAATTATTCTATCAAAAATATCTTTCATAATTATAATTTAAATTATTGTTTATCAATGATTAACGCATCGGCAACAACTTCTGCCACCGATTTGATTTCCACCCCCAGTTTGTAGTAGTGGTCGATTTGCATCAACTGGTCCACACAGTTGTGGCATGGGGTGATGACCACGTCGGCGCCGGTAGCTTTGATTTGGTTGGCTTTGATTTCGCCGACTTTGAGACGGCGCTCGTTGTATTCGCTCATGGCGAGCATGCCGCCGCCGCCGCCGCAACAGAAGTTCTCATTTCCGTACGGATCCATCTCTATCAATTCCGGCACCGCACTTTTCACCACAAATCGGAGAGTGTTGAACAGGCCGCCGTTGCGGGTGATGTTGCACGGGTCGTGCAAAGTGTATTTCTTGGTATTCAGTGATTTATCCAATTTGATGCGCCCGGTTTTGATGTATTTTTCAAGCAATTCTATGAGCGTAATCATCTCAAATTCGGGTGTCTGTTTCATGTAATTGGGCGATTCCCAGCGGAGTGCGCGGGCGCCGTGGCCACATTCTCCTAAGATTAAACTCTTGCAATTCAAGTTTTTAACTTCGTCATACATGTGTTTGGCGATGAGGGTGGCCTCTTCGTCGTTGCCAGAGAAGTAACCGTAGTTGGTAACGTCGTACATGTGGGTGGAGAGGGTCCAACTCTCGCCTGCCGCATGGAAGATTTTAGCCGCTGCGGCGATGGAAAGCGGGAAAAACTTCGGCTCGCGCGGGTTCAGGGTGTATAAGAAATTTTTGTCGGGTTGGTTCAACGGGATTTCAGCGGTTTCGAAACCTTCCTCGTCCTGCATCTCCTCCTCCATCCATTGGATGGTGTCCACAAATTCGTCCTCCGGAATGCCCATGTTGTTTCCAGTGTTGACAGCAGCATCCACAGTGGCCTGCAAACTCTTGGGTACCAGGCCCATTGTGGCGAGCATGCGTCGCCCGGTGCGAACAACAAACGGAATGTCGACGCCAATGGAACAGTGCTCCACACAACGTCCGCACATCGTGCAGGCACCATACAGCGAGTCTACCATTTCTTCAATCATTGCATCGTCCAACTCTCTGGCATTCACTAATTTGGGAGCAACTTTGCCAATTGTTGTGCAGTAACGGCGATACAGCGATGATACTAAGTCCACTTTCTTGCCCGGCATGAATTTCGGATCATCGAAGGTTTTGTAAAAAAGACAGCTGGTACCACATAATCCGCAGTGTACGCAGGAGTTGAGGTGGGTAATCAACTTGCTGTCCGCAGGGTTGCGGAGGATATCTAATGCTTTTTCTGAAAGTTCTTTATCCATAAAAAGTGATTTTATCGTTGGTAATGATCAAGGAGTTGTATTGATAAAATGCTTAACATAAGCGAGTTATACGTTTCATAGCCTCTTCAACGGTGGAACGTGGGCAAGCGAGGTTGATGCGCATGAAATTGTCACCGGCTTCACCAAAGATGCGTCCGTCATTCAGACCGAGATGCGCAACATGGATGAGTTTGTCCCATAATTCTTGGTGGGAATAACCCAATCCTTTGAAGTCAACCCAAAGGAGGTAGGTGGCTTCATGTTGGTAGGTTTTGATGGCGGGAATATTGTTTGCGAAGAACTCTTTGCAGTAGTTTACGTTGTCTGTCAAGTAGTTACGAAGTTGGTCAAGCCAAACAGCGCCATGAGTGTAAGCGGCTTCGAGAGCGACGTCGCCAAAGATATTGCCGAAAATATGCACGGTATCGTTCATAAATGCCTTGAATTTGGCTCGCAGTTCGGGGTTGGAAATGATGATTTCCGAAGAAGCAAGCCCGGCGAGGTTGAAGGTTTTGCTCGGTGCCATGCAAGTAATTGTGTTGTTGGCGATTTCGTCCGAGAGTTTGGCCACCGGTGTGTGCTTGAAGTCACGCATCATCAAGTCGGAATGGATTTCGTCGCTGACGAGCAGACAGTGATATTTCAAACAGAGTTCGGCCAAAGTACGGAGTTCTTCCGGCTGCCAACAGCGCCCCACTGGATTGTGAGGATTACTGATAATCATCATCTTAGGACCTTTGCGGAGCTGCTCCTCCAGATGGTTGAAGTCCATTTCATAACGGTCGCCGACAATTTGTAGCGGACTGGTGATGATTTCCCGGCCGTTTTTTTCAATCACTTCATAGAAAGGATGATACACCGGTGTCTGAATGAGAATTTTGTCGCCCTTCTGGCTGAAAGTCTGCACCAAAAAAGATAAGCCGGCA
The DNA here is from genome assembly GCA_024400785.1 of Bacteroidales bacterium. Taxonomy (GTDB): domain Bacteria; phylum Bacteroidota; class Bacteroidia; order Bacteroidales; family WCHB1-69; genus UBA1756. Next base: position 4,302 of record JAKSME010000023.1, on the reverse strand, counting down.
ACGATACCCGGGGAAAAACAAATCCATTTCGCGGAGATGTTCCACTGATGGCGTTTGTGCATCCAAGTGACTATGGAACGGTAAAATTCATCCGTATGGTAGAAATACCCCATCACAGGATGTTCCAAACGCTTGGCAAATGCCTCCATTACAAAGTCGGGCGTTTTGAAATCCATGTCGGCAATCCACATGGGAAGCAGGTCATCACTGCCAAGAAATTCATTGATTTTATCGTACTTGAGACAGCCGCTCCCTTGTCGAGGAACGATTTCATCAAAGTTGTATTCCTTCATTTTTTTGTAGAAAATTTAGGCCGCAAATTTACATATTTTTTCAAAAAAGGATTGAAAAATGTCCGCAAATTTCTAACCGTATTTTGTTTGTTTATTTAATTACAAAAAAATATAATATTCCTTAATATAAGGTTGGAAATAAGAAAAAACATAGTATTTTTGCCGTTCATTATCCAGTATGAAAAGAAACATACAAATTATTGCTTTATTGATGGTTGCGATTTTCTCGTGGAGTTGTTCTCACGAGAAAAATAGCGATGCAACTTCCAACGCGACCACCTTTCAGGGCACCGTTCACAATAGCGAAGGCAAAACACTCTTTTTACACAAACTTTCTGTTGATACCACAGGGGTAGGGGGGAGCGAGTATGTCGGTTTAAGCAACAACTCCGTAGCAGACAGTAAGTTCACCCTTTCCTGCCATCCAGACAACGGGCAACCTGAGTTCTACCGCATCGGCTTCAACGACCAAAACTGTATCACCACCATCGCTCAAAAAGGCGAAAAACTCTCTTTCTCCTTCAGCAATAAAGACACACTGAGCCGCCATTACACCGTAAAGGGCGGCAAAGATGCCGAACTTATGTGCGACCTCGATGCCCACCTGTCTAACTTTATCGACTCCGCCGAACACCTCACCCTTTGGTACAATTCCAGCAACGAAGACCAACTCCACGTCGCTGTCAACCAGGAGTATTCACTCATCAAACTGCATCACACCCAATATTTGAAAAACTTCATCGCAAAAAATCCAACCTCTTTGGCCACCATTACCGCCTTCTACCAACAATACCAAAGAGCCACCTTCTTTGACGAAATCCATGACCTCGCCCTGTTGGAACAAATCTATAAAAATCTTTCAAAGAAATATCCAAAAAATGATAATGTTAATTGGCTAAAAAAACGTATTTCTTTGATTAAAAATAAGATACAAGAATCTGAAAAGCTTCAGCAACAAATAAATCAACCTAATAATAATTAAACAAAACAACAATGAAAAAGATTTTTAATCTTTTGGCAATGGCAATGATTGCCGTTCTCGCATTCAGCTTCAATACGGTGAATGCACAAACTCCGCTCTGGTCGGAAGATTTCTCCGGCGTACCCACTCCCACCGGCGACAATCTGACCCAATGTGAAACCGCCAACTCCGCTTTCAACCAAACCACTTTTGGCACAGCCCTCCCGCAATGGAACTTTGATAACAGTGACAAGGTTTATCCTTCTGCAGGGAAGGTCAAATTGGGAACAGGCTCCGCAGATGGTTATATTGAAACCCAACCCCTTTCACTCGACCATGTCGGTGCCATCCGCGTCACTTTCCAAGCCAAAGCATGGAATGCTGCCAACAGCAGCAATACGATGCTGGTCTATGTCAACGGTGTTGAAAATGTTATCGAAAATTTGCCGTTTTATCCGGGATCCAACCTTGAGGCATGCGATATGGACACCTATGAAATTCATGGTGCCACCGCCGCCGACGGAACCGTCACCCTCAAATTCCAAGGTCAACACCGCGCTTTCATCGATAACATCGCCATCTATGCCGACAATGCCCCCTCTTTGGGCATCCACGTTACCGATGATTTCAACGAAATTGGCACCAACGAAACCAAAACCGTCAACTACACCATCAACGGTTACAACTTAAACGCCAACGAAAGCACCAACATCGCCCTTGTCAGTGGCGCAAACTTCTCTATCAACATTGCAAGCCCTGTCGCTAACAGCACTTTGATGGATGGTATTACCGTCCCCGTTACGTTCACGGGTGCAGCCGCTGCCGGTACCTATTCAGACGGAATCGTCATCTCCAACAGCCAAATTACCGACACACTCCCCCTCACCGCTACCGTTATCGAAATCCATAACGTCTCCACCATCGCCGAACTCCGTACACATATCAACCTTAGCAATGTCAGTGCCAATGTCAACGATGACGCAGTCTACAGATATACCGGTCACGCTTATGTTACCCAGGCATTTTCTGATGGAAGAAAGTGGATCCAGGATTCTACCGGTGCTATCCAGCTCTATGACCCCTCCAATTATCTCTCCAATGTTTCTGTAGAAATGGAAGTTACGAACTTGGTGGGTCATCTCGCTAACTACTACGGCTATGCAGAACTGACCATTCACGAGTCCATCGCAGCTAACAATATCAATATCTTCCCCACTTTCGCTCCCGACACCCTCGTTGTCACATTCGAGCAACTCCAAGATACGGCTTTCATGAACAGATTCCAAGCCATGTTGACCCGAATTGATACCGTTTCCTTCACCGCCGCTGGTAACTTCGTTAAAATGACACGTTATGAAGTTACTCGGAACGGCGTTGCAGACACTGCTATTTATATCACCAGCGCATCCGACAACCAAGTTGACAGCCTCATTCCTATTCGTGTTTGCAATGTCCTCGGTGTGAATATGCTTACCGATGCATATTCAAACGGTTCTGGCAGCCCGCGTCTGGGTTATTCACGTTATTACATCCTCCCCAAGGTCTTCATCAGCTTCATCGACGGTTTCGTTCCCGGTATTGTAGAAAACAAAATCGACAATGTCAAAGTTTTCCCGAACCCGACTACCGGCGACATCACTGCCGTTATGCCTGAAAATACTGCCGTCATCGCTGTCTACAACATGATGGGCGAACTTGTTGACGCACAATCCGTCGTTGACGGCGAAAACACCGTTCGTATGAACCACCTCACCAGCGGCATGTACTACCTCACCTTCATGAACGGAACTCAAATCTTAGGTACCGCCAAAGTTGTGAAGAGATAGTTTACATATATTATATTGTAAAAGGGGCTTGCTTCATTGAAGTGAGCCCCTTTTTTATGCCTGACGAAATGATAATCGCATTTACAAACGGTCGAACTGCTTCTGCAACTCCTCTATAAACAGACAGGCATGTCCTCCATCCAACAAAGCGTGGTGCCACTGCATGCTGATTTTTAGCTTGTATCGGAACCAATGTCTGGAGAATTTGCCCCAACTGAGGAAATGGTGGTCATATTCTTTGTGGTATAGGTTCACCACACCGTCAATGTCATACTTCACTAAAGCGGAAGTGCAGATGATGGAGGCATCCGTGATGTAAAGATTCTCGCACCGTTCCGCGCATTCCTTTGTGCGTTCCAAATACAAGCGGTTGAACTCCTCCAAATCATCTGCCACGGGAATGTCCACATAGCTGAGAGTCCCCTTTTTGTTCCGTACAATCACATCGATGGCAAACTTGTCGTACTTCAGCATCGTAGTGTCTTGTATTTGGTAAAGCATCTCTGGAACTTTCTGTGCGGCTTGACCAATGCAGTAGCACATCAGCATATTGCTCTTATATCCTTTTTTGCTTTTTCGCACCAGCCGCGTGACGTCCTTAGTAAAGAACATCGAAACCATCGGCATCGGCGCTATAATAAAGTCTTTGTAAGACTGCGCACGTGGCGTCATTTCAGGATCAATCTCGTACATATATATAATAGTATTAAATAGGTTTGCAAAAATACTACATTTTCCCTTTCCGCAAACATCGTTCCATCCCCATTCCTGAAAGCGCGAAAAATGCAATTTTTTTCGAAAAACTCCGAAATCGGGGCTGCGGAAGGCGGCAAAAACGGTGAAAAAGGGGTGTTTTTTGCGATAAAAATCGTAATTTTTTAAAATTATCTCACTGACACACAGTGAGATGAAAGAAAAATGGAAAAAAGTTTGAAAACGGTGTTGCATGTAAAGAAAAAGAAGTATTTTTGCAATCCCGTTTTGCGCGTCACACGAACGGCGCGAGTGAAGGAGACGGCCCCGTTGAAAGGGGCAGGAGGATGGGAGGACGGGGATAGTTCTTTGAATGAATGGAATGATGTAGCAAATAACTCAAGTAATTTTTTTGAGTGCTTAGCGATAACATTTAGACGAAGTCGGGACAGACAAAAAAGAAAAAGAAATTAACTAGGATGGAGAGTTTGATCCTGGCTCAGGATGAACGCTGGCGGCAGGCTTAATA